>JAIRTY010000804.1 GCA_031254715.1 Nocardiopsaceae bacterium
ACTCCTCCTCGAGCGGGAACGACAGGTTGCCGTGCCACTTCCCGTCCGCGAGCCGCACGCCGTAGCCGTCGTCCGCGGCAACCATATCGATGACAGGTTGCGGAATCACGTGGTTGTGCACGTCGACGAACACTGCCGTCCCTTCCTTGCCGGTGGTCTTCCGCCCATCCGGCTGCCCGGCCAACGGGGAATGGCCGGGCAGCCGGCGGACGCGCAGGCGTGAACCGCCTACTTGAGGGTGCCGTTCAATGCGGCCTGAATCTCGGCCGGCTGCAGCGTCAGGACCGTCTTGACGTCGCCTGCCTTGTCACCGCTGGCGACAACCACGTCCCAGGGGCCGATGACGTTGTGGAAGGCGTTGTAATCCAGCGGCCCGCTGACACCGTCGTAATTGATCTTCTTGCCGGCCTTGATGTCCTTCACACCGGTGGCATAGTCGCCGACCTTGATGCCGGGCGGGTTGCTGACCTTCATGACGGCGCCTTCGATGGCGGCGGGGGACGTGCTCTTCGCATAGGTCGCAGCGAGCGCGAAGAGAATGGTGCAGTCGTAGGAGTATCCGCCGCCTGCGATCGGGGCGTGCCCGTTCGCCTTCTTGTAGGCGGTGGCGAACGCAGCGGCGGAACCCGTCAGCTCGCTGCTGCCCTGCACCATGGCGATGTGACTAGCGTCGAAGGCAGGGCCAATCGCCTTGATGACATCGCTGCCGGCCATGAGGTCGGTTCCGACGATGGGAATGTGCAGTCCACCAAGTTGCTGGAAGTTCTTCATGACGGTGGCAGAGGTGCTCGGCTCCATCTGGGAGAAGATCACGTCGGGCTTGGAGGCGAGGATCTTGCTGACCTCGGTCCGGTAATCCGACAGCCCAGGCGTGAGGTTCTGGGTATCGACGACCTTGCCACCCAGCTTGTTGTACGCATTGCTGATGATGGGCTCGAAGGCCTGGGATGCGGCCACGTTCGTGAACAACATCGCGGCGCGCTTGTACCCCTTCTTGATGGCGTAGGCGGCGATGGCCACGCCCTCCTGCGAGTCCGAGGGGTTGCAGCGCCACAGGAGCGGGTCCTTGTTGTGGTCGAACTCGGCCGAGCCGCCGTTCCAGCCATCGGGGATCTTGGCCTGGTCGAACACCGGCTGGGCGCCGTGGATCTCCAGCGAAGCGGGGCCGATGAGGGCCGAGGGATGGTTCAGCGCGATGTCCTGATGGAGCGCCGTGACGGCGTCGGCCGGGTCACCCTTGGTATCCGCCGCGTCTATGACGAGTTTCTTCCCGAGGATGCCGCCATTGGCGTTGATGACAGCGGCCGCAGCCTTAGTGCCCTCGAGGATTGGCGCCCCGACAGCTGCCTGTATTCCCGAATACGCTCCGGCTGCGGCAAAGTGGACCGTTCCGCCGCCGGAGGTTGTGCTGCCAGCCGCCGAACCGCCTGAGCCAGCCGCCGAGCAGGCGGCTGCCAGCGTCACCACCGCAACGCCGGCCGCGGCAAGTGCTGTGCTTCGGCGGCACATCAACCAATTCCGCATGACATCAACCCTTCTCCGTGGGCTTTGATTCAGAACGCGCAATCTTGCTTGGGCTTTAACCATCCGGTGTGGTCTGCCCTGCAGTGCCGCCGATGTACAACCGGACCAGGTCCTCGTTGGCCAGCAGTTCCGGTCCTGGCCCTTCGAGGTTGTTCTCACCTGCCGTCAGCACATAAGCCCAGTCCGCGTCCGCCAGTGATCGCCGCGTGTTCTGCTCGACCACCAGCACTGCCACGCCGCTATCCCGGATCTGCAGGATGTGGGACCAGACGGTGTCCACCACCAGCGGCGCCAGCCCCGCCGTCGGCTCGTCGAGCAGCAGCACAGACGGCTCGATGATGAGGCCCCGGGCGAGCGCCAGCATCATGCGCTGGCCGCCACTGAGGGTCTTCGCCTGCCGCTTGAGCGCCGGGCGGAGGTCGGGGAACATAGCGCAGACATCGTCGACCCGGCGGCGGACCTGCGACCGCTTGACGTAACCGCCCAGCTCAAGGTTTTCGAGTACGGTCAGGGAAGGGAATGTGTTTGCTGTCTGCGGCACATAGGCGATCCCGCGGCGGATGAGCTGCTCCGGCGGCTGCCCGGTGATGTCATCCCCTTCCAGCCAGACGCGGCCGGCGGAGGGGCTGAGGATGCCGACGAGCCCCTTGATGAGCGTGGATTTCCCGGCCCCGTTGGGCCCGACGATCGCGGTGAGCTGGCCTGCGTTCGACCGGACCTGTACGCCGCGCACCACCGGAGTGAGGCCGTAGCCCACCTCGAGGTCTTCCGCCCGGAGTACCGCGTGCGCCTCAGACATTCACGGCTCCCAGATAAGCGCTCTGGACGGCGGTGTCCTGCCGGAGGTCGGCCATCTGGCCGATCGCCGCCACCCGCCCGTTGACCATCACGATGACCTCGTGGCAGAGCCGTTCGATGAAAGCGAGGTTGTGCTCGATGAGCAGCACGGTTGCGCCGCTGGCCAGCAGCGACGAAATGCCCTTCTCGATCTGCACCTGCAGCACCGGGTTGACCCCGGCCATCGGCTCATCCAGCAGCGCGAGTTGCGGCTCGCACATGGCAATGCGGGCGAATTCGAGCAGCCGCTTCTGTCCGCCGCTAAGGGTGTAGGCATAGTCGTTGCACACGGAGATCAGGCCGTACTGCTCCATCACCGCCAGGGCGCGCTCGCGGTTGCGCCGGTCCTGTTGACGCAGCCCCGGCCGCCGGAACAGCGCGGCCCGGATGGTGTCCATGCCCTGCTGCGGCGCAGCGATCAGCAGGTTCTCGATCACCGTCAGCAGCGGCCAGACCTTTGCGAGCTGGAAGCACCGCGCTATGCCCTTGCGGAAGATCTCGTGCGGGGCCAGGCCGCCGATCTCCTGGCCGTCAAAAAGGATCTTCCCGCTGTCGGGAGCGACTGACCCCGACAGCATCTCCACGACCGTGGATTTGCCCGCGCCGTTGGGACCGATCAGCCCCACGAGCTGGCCCCGGCCAACGGTGAAGCTGCACCCGTCCACGGCCTTGACCCCGCCAAAGTGCTTGCGGATGTCCACGACCTCGAGGAGGTTGGCCCCGGGCGCCTGCTGCCCGGCGGCGTCAGGCTGACCGGGCGCCCCGGCGGGACCGGTCACCGTCGTTCCGCCTTGCCCGCCGGAGCGTCCGCCTCGTCCACAGCCTGGTGGTGCCCAGCCTCGTGCTGGCCGTTGCCGGTCCCGGGGACACGGGGAACGGTGGTCTTTCGCTCCGGGATCAGCCCGAGCGGCCGGAATCGCAACACCAGGATGATGAGCAAGGAGGACAACAGCGCCGCGATGGCCGGCCCGGCCGCGGAACCGCCCCCGAAGACCGGCACCAGCCTGGTGAGCTCCGGGATTGCGCTGAGCACCAGGGCAGATCCG
Source organism: Nocardiopsaceae bacterium (assembly GCA_031254715.1). GTDB lineage: Bacteria > Actinomycetota > Actinomycetes > Streptosporangiales > Streptosporangiaceae > JAIRTY01. The sequence goes on from JAIRTY010000804.1 coordinate 3,408, forward strand.
ACGATCACCCCCAGTGCGTTGCCCCTTCCGCCCACCACCACACCGGACAGGATCAGGACGACCTCGAAGATGCTCCACGAGGACGGGTTCCAGGCCGCTAGGTAGTTGACGAAGAGCGCGCCGCCGAAAGCGCCGATAGTCCCGCCGACGACGTAAGCGCGCAGGCGGAGCGAGAACAGGTTGCATCCGAACGCGGCAGCCGCCGTCTCCTGTTCGCGGACTGCCCGCAGTGAACGGCCGAACGGGCTCCGGTAGAGCAATTGAACAAGGCCGTAGACGGCCGCCAGGCAGACGAGCATGAGCACCATATAGAAGTACGAGAATCCGGTCGACCCGAGCTTCAGCAGCGAATTGAACGGCTGGGTGAGGCCGTAGACGCCGATCTGGCCGCCGAAGATGGAGGAATCCTGGCCGAGGACCGCGCTCGCCATCAGCGCGGTCACCACCGTGATGATGGCGATGTAATCACTGCGGATACGCCGCAGGGCCAGGTAGCCGACAATGCCCGACGCGATGGCACCGGCCACCGAGGCGCCTATCACCGCGAGCGGGAAGGGCCACCGGAAGCCGAGGATGTACGCATAGGTGAGGCCCGACTGCGGCTTGGACGGCGGTAGCTGCAGCACGCTGGCGAAGTACGCGCCGAGCGCCACGTAAACGTAGAAGGCCAGGTCCAGTTGCCCCACCCAGCCCCAGGACACATTCACCCCGAGGCACAGGATCGCGGTGATGGCGCCGGTCGTTACCACGCTGACCAGGTAGGCGCTCATGTGCTCAGCTCCCCGCGGGCCGGGACGATGCCCTGCGGCCGGAGGAAGAGAACCAGGATCAGCGCAATGAAGGCGACCGACTGCTTGTAGTCCGGCTGCACCCAGATGGCACCAACTTCCATCACCACGCCGATGATGAGCGCGCCGAGCATCGCCCCGTACATCTGCCCGATGCCCCCGACTACCGCCGCGGCAAAGATGACGAGCAGGAAAGTGAAGCCGAGGGTGGGGTCGAAGCTGCCCACTTGCAGGACCAGCAGCATGCCCGCCAGACCGGCGATGGCCCCGTCGAGAAGCCAGGTCAGGTCGATGACCCGCTCGGCCTTGATGCCGGTTGCCCGGGCCAGCAGGATGTCGTCCGCCACCGCTCGCTGGGCGCGGCCGAACCAGGTCCGCCGGATCATCAGGTGCAGGCCGATCAGGATCGCCGCGGCGATGCCGATCGTCGCCAGGTCAACCGTGGTCCACAGGAACGGCCCCACCTTGTGTGCCGCCCCGGCACCGGTCGGGTAGTTGACCTGCGTCGCCCCGAAGATCAACTGCAGGATCGCCTGGATGGCCTGCGACGCGGCGATGGTCAGGATAAGCAGGATGAGAGCAGAGGCACCCAATTTCCGGAACGGCCGGAACAGCCCTCGGTTGAGCACCCAGGCGAGTGCCGCCCCCGCCGCGACCGCGGCCAGGCCCTGGATGGCTACCCCGCCGCCGTGAGTCC
>JAIRTY010000806.1 GCA_031254715.1 Nocardiopsaceae bacterium
CGTGCCCTCATCGGGCCCGGTGCAGTCCGCCGCCGCGCCGCCGGGCGGGAGCGGCACCAACTGCTGCGGGCTGATCATGAGCGGCCCGCGGCCTGGCATGGACCCGATCGGGATCGTCAGCGGCTTCCTGCTCGCGAGCGCCAGTTTCGCGCATCACAACGCCATCGCCCGCGAGTACTTGACCCCGGGCGCGAGCCGGTCCTGGTCACCGGGATCCGCGGTCACGATCGTGGATCCGAAACCCGCGGAGGTCGCTCCGCCCCGCGGGCTCGAGCCGGGCAGCAGCGGGACAGCGGTCAGCGCCGGGCGGGTGGTCGCCACCGTGTCCACTACCGGCCTGTACCACCCGCTCGATGGCAAGGACAGCGGGCAGCTGCAGAACTTCGGCCTGGTACGGGTCAAGGGCCAGTGGCGCATCTCCAGCCTGCCAGGTTCCGGGCGGCTCTCGCACCAGCTGCTGCTGCTGCCCGAGGGGCTGTTCAACCTGGTCTACAAGCCCCAGAACCTGTACTTCTACGCTCAAGGCTCGTCCCGGGTGCTGGTGCCCGCTCCCGTGTTCGTTCCCAGCGAATCGTCCGGGCCGAATTCCAACGACCCGGCCACGATGCTGGTCAGGGACCTGCTGAGCGGCCCGCCCGGCTGGCTGGCCGGCGCCGCGGACTCGGCGTTCCCGCCCGGCACCAAGCTGCGTGAGGTCCAGGTGCTGCCGGGAACGCCCGGCACGAAGACCGCGATCGTCAGCCTCACCATGCCCGCCCGGGCGGTGCGGCCCGCCACGCTGCGGGCCGTGGACGCACAGCTGGTGTGGGCCCTGACCAGCCAGTCCTACGGGGAACCGCTCATCCAGTCGGTCAAGCTCAAGGTCAACGGCAATTTCTGGCCCCGGTCTGGCAGCGCCGTGCTGGGGCAATCCGACTACCGCGGGGATGTGCCCCAGCCGGCCGCCGGGAACCCCTACTTCGTCAGCCAGACCGGCGGAGTCCGGATCCTCGCCCATACCGGGCCAGGCAGCCGGGCCAAGGACACCGCGGTGCCCGGCCCGGTCGGGGCGGGCAGGTTCCCGCTGAGCCAGATCGCGGTGTCGCCGGACCGCAGCCGCGTAGCCGGGATCGCCGGGCCCCACAGCACCGTGTACGTCGGCAACCTGGCGGCCGCCGCGGCGCACGGGGCCGGGCCGTCAGCCGGGCAGCCCCGGCCGCGGCTGTCCGGTGCCTCGTTCAGCACGCCGAGCTGGGACAGCGCCGGGAACCTCTGGGTCGCCGGGAGAATGCACGGCCAGAACGGGATCTGGGTGGTGCGGAATGGCAGGGGCACGCCGTGGCAGGTGACCCCGTCCGACAGGCTCGGCAGGGTCACGGCGCTCCGGGTGGCACCGGACGGGGTGCGGGTGGCCATGATCGCGGGGAAGGGGGCCTCGACCCGGCTGCTGCTCGGCGCGCTCATCCGTACCGGCAGCGCCTTCGGCCTCGGATCGGTGCTGCGGCTCGCCCCCAACCTGACCGGCATCAGCGCGCTGACCTGGTACGACGCCGACCATTTGCTGGCGGTGACCAAGTCGGCCAGCGGCGGGACGCAGCTGTGGGAGGTCCCGGTCAACGGCGGCATCGCCGTCAAGCAGGGCGCGCCCCAGCAGGGGATCGTCTCGGTCGCCGCGGCCGGCCCCAGCAACCCGCTGTACCTGGGGCTGTCGACGGGGCGGCTGGAGCGGTCGAACGGGCTGCGCGAGTTCTGGAGCGATGTGACCGCCGGGCGGGACGTGGCCTACCCCGGCTGAGGGCCGGCCCGCTATGCGCTCGCTCGCGGTATCTGACCTGGGATGACCGCGAAATCTCTGGCAGCCTAGGGCCTTCTGCCTCCTGACATTCGGCCCGGCTGCGGTTAGCGTCGAACCATGGCACCCGCCCGGGTCCGTGGTTGCGTCGGGCAGGGCCTCCCGTCAGTGGCGGGGAGCCCGCCCAGGCAAGCCGATGCCAGCCGCAGGCGAAACGGCCCACGTAAGGCGACTTCTCGTCGACCGATCACGGTGCGGCTTAGAGGTAAGTCCTGCCCCTCCAGGGATCCGGATGTTCCCTGGGCAGGGAGAAGGGCAGTAGTGGCCCAGATTGCCGCGAGCCCCTCAGCAGGCGGATGTGGGGACGAAGACCAGGTCGGCCGGGCGGGTGCCACACCTGGATCGGGGCTGGAAGGGGGTCCGGATGGACATCATCTTCAAGGGCCGGCGCACCGAGGTGCAGGACAGGTTCCGCAGCTATGCGGCTGCCAAGCTGAGCAAGCTGGAACGGCTTGACCGCAAGGCCATCCGGGTTGACGTAGAGGTCACGACCGAGCGCAACCCGCGCCAGTCCGACCGGCGCGAGCGGGTGGAGCTGACCATCGCCTCCCGGGGGCCGGTGATCCGGGCGGAGGCCGCGGCGGACGACCGGTACGCGGCGCTTGACCGGGCGTTCGCCAAGCTCCTCGAACGGCTCCGGCGCTCCTGCGACCGGCGCAAGGACCGGCACGGCCCGCCGGCCGACCGGGTACCGGGCCTGCGGCTCGTGCCCGGGCCCGCGCCGGAACGGGACGGGTCCGGTGTCCCCGGCGGGGAGCGGGGCGCACCCGATCTCCAGTCACTCGCTGGCCCGGAGCCCGGGATGGCCGGAAGCGCCGCCCGCCTGGCTACCGAGGGCCTGGTCACAATCCCGATGGAGGGGGACGGCCCGCTGGTCGTGCGGGAGAAGTTCCACGCCGCCGCGCCCATGAGCATCGAGCAGGCGCTGCTGCAGATGGAACTGGTAGGCCACGACTTCTACCTGTTCCGCGACTCCGACCGGGACCAGCCCAGCGTGGTCTACCGGCGGCATGGCTACCAGTACGGAGTGCTCAGGCTGGTAGAGGAGCACGCCGCGGCGCATGCCGGCAGCCCGCTGAGGTAGCAGGGCACGGTCGGCCCGGGGAGCGTACCCGCCACCGGCGATCCGGCTGGCCCGGCGCCCGCGCTGTTTGCGTGCAGAGGGCGTATCGGCGAGAGTTTGATGCGCGGTCACCCACGCCACAGGCTGGCTGGCACGCCGGCGGGGCCCGGCGCGGTCACCCCCCGGCCGGGGCCCGGGACTACGCAGGTCAGGAGGATGCGCCATGGGCGATGATCCCGGCACCACCGGGCGGGCACCTGGCGGCCAGGGGCCCGATCCGATCCGGGCGCTGATCGTCGACGATCACGCGCTGTTCCGCCGCGGCCTGGAGATGGTGCTGGACACCGACGATGGCATCGAGGTGGTCGGCGAGGCCAGCGATGGCGCGGAGGCGGTCGAGAGGGCCGGCCAGTCGCTGCCGGACGTCGTGCTCATGGACATTCGCATGCCGAAGAGCAGCGGAATCGAGGCCTGCCGCGCGGTCAAGGAGGTGGCTCCCAGCACGAAGATCGTCATGCTGACGATCAGCGATGAGGAGGAGGACCTGTTCGAGGCGATCCGCGCCGGTGCCAGCGGCTACCTGCTCAAGGACATCCCGCTGGACGAGGTCGCCGACGTGGTCCGCGCCGTGCACGGCGGCCAGTCGCTCATCAACCCGTCCATGGCCGCCAAGCTGCTGACCGAGTTCGCGGCGCTCGCCCAGCGCGACGAGGAGGAACGGACCCAGCAGGTGCCGGCCCCCCGGCTCACCGAGCGGGAGATCGAGGTGCTCAAGCTCGTGGCCCGCGGCATGAACAACCGCGACATCGCCAAGGAGCTGTTCATCTCCGAGAACACCGTGAAAAACCACGTCCGCAACATCCTGGAGAAGCTCCAGATCCACTCCCGGATGGAAGCGGTCATGATCGCCGTCCGGGAGAACCTGATCGAGTTCAGCTGACGGGACCCGCCCGAGGCGGCAGCGGCCGCGGCTGACTGTCAGTGCTTCCCGGTACGTTCCGGGCCCGGAAAGTCAAACCGGCTCGCGTACCGTGGAGGTGACGATGACATGGAGGGAGCCGCTGTGGCAGTTCCCCGTGCCGACTGGGCGGCAACAGCCCGGGACGAGCTCGCCGACCTGGAAAGGCTGTGGCAGGACCTCGATATCCCCGGCCATCGGGTTGAGCTTATCGACGGGCAGCTCGTCGTGAGCCCTAGCGCGAGCAGGTGGCATTCAACGGCCATCGACAGGCTGATTGACGCGCTCATCGACGTGAAGCGGGAGCGCGGCTGGGTGATCCACACGAACCTGACCGTGCACATCCCGGCGACCAGGGAGCGGCTGATTCCCGACCTGATGATCGCGCCACCAGACGCGCCCGGGTTCGGTGACGATGAGCTGCTGGCGCCCGGGGTCCTGCTGGTCGCCGAGGTAGTGTCGCCATCGAGCCAGCGGCAGGACCGGGCCGCCAAGCCCCGTGCCTATGCGCAGGGGCAGGTCCCCCTGTTCTTGCTCATAGACGCGGTCGCCGAACCCTCGGCGATCACCGTGTTCAGCCGCCCGGACGGGGGCCGCTACCGCCGCCGTCAGGCCTGCGGGAGTGACGGCAGTCTCCGGGTGCCGGAACCGTTCGGTATCACTATCGACGGCAAGCGGATACTGACCTGAGACGCCCGCGGGGGCGCGTTCAGGCGAGCGCCGCGCGCAGCCTGGGCGCCAGCTCGGGCGGGCTCACCTGCTCCGCCACCACCGCCGAGCAGCCCACCCACTCGGCGGCCTCCCGCAGCGCCCGCGCCATCGGCTCGGCGGCGGCCGGCCTGGCGAGCGACAGCTGGCGGGCGACCAGGGTCTGGCCCTGCCGCACCGGGTCGGCCCGTCCCGCCAGCTGGCCGCGGGCCAGCAGCGGCATCGCGTAGTAGCCGTGCACCCGCCTGGCCTTCGGCACGTACGCCTCCAGCCCGTGGTCGAAGCCGAACATGAGCCGGGTCCGCTTGCGGTCCCAGATCAGCGAGTCGAACGGGGACAGCAGCGTCACCCGGTGCCTGCCCGGGGGCTGCTGTGCCAGCGCGGCCGGGTCCGCCCAGGCCGGGACGGGCCGGTCCGGACCCTCGATCGAGACCGGTACCAGCCCGGCCGCCTGCGCCGCCTCGTCCGCGAATGCCGGGTACCGGGCCGTGCCGTCTGTCAGGTGCCACGGCCGGAGCCGGTGGTAGTCGATGAGGTCGGCCCGGGTGACCACGCCCAGGGCCCGGGCGGCGGCCCCCGCCAGCCGGGTCAGGCACTCATGGTCGGACGGCTCGGCCGCCAGCAGCTCGCCTGACAGGGCCCGCTCTGGCAGGTCGTAGACCCGGCGCCAGCCCGTCCGGCGCACGCAGGCGACCTCTCCGGTGTCGAGCAGCCATTCCACGGCGATCTTGGTTTCCGACCAGTCCCACCAGGCGCCGCCGCCGCGGGCGCCGCCTAGCTGGGTGGCGGTCAGCGGGCCCTCAGCCCGCAGCCGGGCCAGCACCTTCTCGCAGGCCTCCGGATTGACCTCGTGCCAGCGGGACCCGCGCCTGCGCAGCGCCCGCCGCCGGAATTCGTACCAGGGCCACTCCTCGACCGGGATCACGCAGGCAGCATGCGACCAGTACTCGAACGCGGCAGGCCGTCGCGGGTGCCAGTAGGCGCGCTCGATCCGCTCCCGGGGGACAGGGCCGAGCCGGGCGTAGGCCACGAGCTCGTGGGAACGGGCCAGGACGCTGATCGTGTCCAGCTGAACGGCCCCCAGCCGGCGCAGCATCCCCGTCACACCGCCGCGGCGCCCGTCGGTTCCGATGAATCCCTGCGCCCGCAGCGTGATCAGCCGTACCTCGTCGGCGGACAGGGTGACCTGCGGGGAGGCAGCATGGGCTGCCGCGAGCCTGGACATGCCCGGCAGCCTAGCGGCGGGGTCTGACAGTGTGCCGTCGCTGCCCGCGTCGGCCGGGCGGCATCAGTACCAGTCGTCCATGATGTGGGTGCTCATCCCCAGCAGGCCGCCGACGACGGCGAGCCCGGCACCCACCCAGAACAGCCACCACAGCGGCCCGGCTACCAGGGCGATCCCGCCGGCGAGGAACCCGGCCATGATGATGGAGACCGCGACCCACGACACGCCGCGGCCGTGGAACGTCTCCGGGCCGCTGTCCGCGGCCGCCGGGTGCGTACCGGGCGCCGCCTCCGGCCGGCCCGCCACAGCTCCCGGACTGACCTGGTCCGCCATAGCTCGCTGCTCCTCCCGGGTATCGCGGCCCCCGTCCTGCCGGGGTGACGCGGTCCCGCCGCAACGGC
>JAIRTY010000833.1 GCA_031254715.1 Nocardiopsaceae bacterium
CCGGCCGCTTCCCCCGGCCCCGGCTGATTTGCGCCTGGCTGGCGCCTGCCCCGAAGGAGGTTTGCTCGTGACGGCGGCGGGTTCCAGGGGCGACGGCGGTTTCGTTCACCTGCACGTCCACACCGAGTACTCGATGCTGGACGGCGCCGCCCGGCTGAAGGACCTGTTCGCCCGGTGCGAGCGGGAAGGTATGCCGGCGGTCGCCATGACCGACCACGGCAACCTGTACGGCGCCTACGACTTCTGGGCCAAGGCCAGGGCCGCCGGCGTCAAGCCGATCATCGGTATCGAGGCGTACGTCGCGCCCGAGCACCGGCGGCACCGGCAGCCGGTCCGGTGGGGGAGCCCGGGCCAGAAGGACGACGACGTGTCCGGCGGCGGCTCCTACACCCACATGACGCTGCTGGCCGAGACCACCGAAGGCATGCACAACCTGTTCCGGCTGTCGTCGCTGGCCTCGCTGGAGGGATACCTGCGGCAGCCGCGGATGGACCGGGAGCTGCTGGCGGCGCACGCCAGGGGGATCATCGCCACCACCGGCTGCCCGTCCGGTGAGGTGCAGACCCGGCTGCGGCTGGGCCAGGAGCGCGCGGCCCTGCAGGCGGCCGCCGACTACCGGGACATCTTCGGCACCGGCAACTTCTACGTCGAGCTCATGGACCACGGACTGCCGATCGAGCAGCGGGTCGCCCCAGGGCTGCGCCAGGTCGCCGGGAAGCTGTCGCTGCCGTTCCTGGTCACCAACGACTCTCACTACACGCAGCCGGGGGACAGCACGGCGCACGAGGTGCTGCTGTGCGTGCAGACCGGCTCCAACCTCGCCGACCCGGCCCGGTTCCGGCTCGAGGGCGGCGGCTACTACCTCAAGACCGCGCAGGAGATGCGGCAGGCCAGCACCGACGCCGACTGGCAGGCCGGGTGCGACAACACCCTGCTCATCGCCGAGCGGGCCGACGTCAGCTTCACGCCGCGCAACCTGATGCCGCAGTTCGACATGCCGGCCGGGGAGACCGAGGAGAGCTGGCTGCGCAAGGAAGTCTGGCGGGGGATGGACCGCCGTTACCCGGACGGTTACAGCGACCGGCACCGGAGCCAGGCCGAGTACGAGATGGGGATCATCGAGCAGAAGGGCTTCTGCTCGTACTTCCTGGTCGTCGCGGACTTCATCATGTGGGCCAAGAACAACGGGATCAAGGTAGGCCCCGGCCGCGGATCCGCAGCTGGCTGCATCGTGGCGTACGCGCTCGGGATCACCGACCTGGACCCGATCGCGCACGGGCTGGTGTTCGAGCGGTTCCTCAACCCCGAGCGCGTGTCCATGCCCGACATCGACGTGGACTTCGACGAGCGCAGGCGCGGCGACGTCATCCGGTACGTGACCGAGAAGTACGGCGACGACCGGGTGGCCCAGATCATCACCTACGGCACCATCAAGGCCAAGGCCGCGGTCAAGGACGCGACCAGGGTGCTCGGCTTCCCCTACGCCCTCGGCGACCGGATCACCAAGGCGTTCCCGCCGCCGGTGATGGGCAAGGACATCCCGCTGGCCGGCCTCTTCGACACCGAGCATCCCCGCTACGGGGAGGCGGGCGAGATCCGTTCCCTCTACGAGGCCGAGCCCGAGGTCAAGCAGGTCCTGGACACCGCGCGGGGGCTTGAGGGGCTGATCCGGCAGGCCGGCGTGCACGCGGCCGGCGTGATCATGAGCCGCGAGCCGATCCTCGACCACATCCCGGTCTGGCGGCGGCAGGCGGACGGGGCGATCATCACCCAGTTCGACTACCCGGCCTGCGAGGAGCTGGGCCTGCTCAAGATGGACTTCCTGGGCCTGCGCAACCTGACCGTGCTGGATGACGCGGTGCGGGGCGTCAAGGCTAACCGGGGCCAGGACATCGACCTGGACCTGCTGCCGCTGGACGACAAGCCCACCTATGAGCTGCTCGCCCGCGGCGACACGCTCGGCGTGTTCCAGCTCGACGGCGGCCCGATGCGGGCGCTGCTGCGCTCCATGCGGGCGGACCGGTTCGAGGACATCGTGGCGGTCAACGCCCTGTACCGGCCCGGCCCGATGGGCGCCAACGCGCACAACGACTACGCCGACCGAAAGACCGGCCGCAAGCCGGTCGTGCCCATCCACCAGGAGCTGGCCGAGCCGCTGGCGGAGGTGCTTGACGACACCTTCGGGCTGATCGTCTACCAGGAGCAGGTGCTGGCGATCGCCCAGAAGCTGGCCGGCTACACGCCCGGCAAGGCGGACCTGCTCCGCAAGGCCATGGGCAAAAAGAAGAAGGAGATCCTGGACAAGGAGTTCGAGCCGTTCGCGGCCGGCATGAAGGCCAACGGCTACTCCGACGGCGCGATCAAGACGATCTGGGACGTCCTGGTCCCGTTCTCCGACTACGCGTTCAACCGGGCGCACGCCGCCTGCTACGCGATGGTCGGGTACTGGACCGCCTACCTGAAGGCCAACTACCCGGCCGAGTACATGGCGGCGCTGCTCACCTCGGTGTCCGGGGACAAGGACAAGAGCGCGCTGTACCTGAACGAGTGCCGCCGGATGGGGATCACGGTGCTGCCGCCGGACGTGAACGCCTCGGCGGCGATGTTCACCCCGGTCGGGGACGATGCCCGGTTCGGCCTGGCCGCTGTCCGCAACGTCGGGACCCACGTGGTCGAGGCGATCATCGAGACCCGCGCCGGCAAGGGCGCGTTCACCAGCTTCGCCGACTTCCTCCGCAAGGTGCCGGTCAACGTGTGCAACAAGCGGGTCATCGAGTCGCTGGTCAAGGCCGGCGCGTTCGACTCGCTCGGGCATCCCCGCAAGGGCCTGGTGCTCATCCACGAGCAGGCCATCGACACCGTGATCGACGTGAAGCGGAACGAGGCGATCGGCCAGGACTCGCTGTTCGGGACCGACACCGAGGCCGAGGCGTCGTTCGAGGTCCCGGTTCCGGCGGGGGAGTGGGACAAGTCCACCTTGCTTGCTTTCGAACGGGAGATGCTCGGGCTTTATGTTTCCGATCATCCGCTGCTCGGCGTGGAACACATCCTGGCGGCGGCCACGGACTGCACGGTCGCGCAACTTCTGAGCACGGTCGCGGACGAGAACGACCGGGGCGGCCGGGGCGGCCGCGACGGGCAGGCTGTCACCGTCGGGGGCATCCTGTCCGGCGTGCAGCGCAAGGTCACCCGGGAGGGCAAGCCGTGGGCCGCCGCCACGCTGGAGGACCTCGAGGGCGCGATGGAGGTGCTGTTCTTCCCCAGCACCTACGCCGAGTGCTCGACCAGGATCGCCGACGACGCGATCGTGTTCGTGAAGGGCCGCCTCGACCGGCGCGACGACGCACCCAAGCTGATCGCGCTGGAGGTGAACATCCCCGACCTGGCGGAGAACGGCAGCGGCCCTTTTGTGGTGTCGATGCCGGTGGGCCGGTGCGTGCCGCCCGTGGTGGAACGCCTGCAGGAAGTCCTGCGCGGCCACCCGGGGCTGGCTGATGTGCACCTGCGGCTGGTCAACGGCCGCCGGATCACCGTGGTCAAGCTGGACGACAAGCTCCGGGTGAAGCCCTCGCCCAGCCTCCACGCCGACCTCAAGCAACTCCTAGGCCCCTCCTGCATCAGCTAGCGACTCCGGCCTGAAGAGGCCTGGGGCTGAGTCCGGCCCTGGCTCGGCGACGGGCGGTCTCCGGGGCTGGCTTGGCGTCCGGTTTGCCAGCTGGCGGTGCCCGCCATGCCCGATGATCAGCCAGCCCGCCGGGGGATCGGCCCGATGAGCTCTGCCCGGAGTGACATCATCGGGTCATGCCTCGCAGCAGGATCTGGTTGATTACCGGGTGCTCCAGCGGATTCGGCCGGGTGCTGGCGGATGCGGCGCTGGCCCGCGGCGATACGGTCGTCGCTACGGCCCGGCGGGTTGAGCAGCTGGCGGACCTGGCCGGGAGCGAGCGGGTGTACCCGGTGGCGCTGGATGTCACCAACCCGCGGCAACGGCAGGCCGCGGTCGAGGCGGCGGTCACACGGTTCGGGCGGATCGATGTGCTGGTCAATAACGCGGGCCGCGCAGGCCATCCTCGCCGCACTCGATGCTGGCGAGCCGCCGCTACGCCTGGTGCTGGGGCAGGACGCGATCGGCGGTGTCCGCTCACGCCTGGGCCACCTCGCTAGCGAACTCGCCGCGTGGGAGGACGTGGGGCGGGCGACCGCGATCGACTCGTCCTGACCCGGGCTTGCAGCCGCCGCCGGGCCGCACCCTGACCCGCTTTCGTGATCACGCACCGCCACGCGGTTTCTCAGGGGAAGTAGCGAGCCAGCGCCGCCGGAAGGCCGTGGCGCCTGCGGGGGCAGCCGGCAGCCGCGGCGGCGGTGCGGCACCGGCCTCCGAAGCCCCTACGCGTCGCGGCGCTGGAGGAAGTAGAACGCCACGGCGAGCAGGACGGCGGTCCAGCCGCACAGGACCGCGAAGCCCTGCCAGGGGGTGAGCACCTGGTTCGCGCTCTGGTGCGCCTGCGTGATCATCTGCCCGGCCGCGGACGGCAGGTAGTCGTGGATGTGCTGGCCCCAGCTCCCGGGCAGGAACTGCGCGATGATCGGGAGCACGAATACCACGCCGATGGCCGTGCTGATCGCACCGGCGGTATGCCGCAGGATGGCGCCGATGGCCATCGCGAACAGCCCGAGCACCGTCAGGTACAGCCCGGCCCCGAGCACGGACCGGGTCACGCCCGGGTCGCTCAGCGCCACCGGCGCGTGGCTGTGCAGGATCGCCGACCCGGCGAAGAACGAGCCGAACGCCGTCACCTCGCCCGCCACGAACATGATCACCGCGAACACCAGGGCCTTGGCGGCGAGCATGGGAAAGCGCCGGGGCACGGCCATCAGCGAGGCCCGGATGGCGCCGGTCGAGTACTCGCTGGAGACGATCAGCACCCCCAGCACGCAGACCAGGAGCTGGCCGAACGTGATGCCGGTGCCGAGGATGGTCGCGACCGGGTCGGCGGCGGTCGCCGCCCGCTGTCCCGGCCGGGCCTGGTCCCAGCTCGACGCGACCGCCAGCGAGAGCAGGGCGGTGAACCCCACCGTGACCACGACCAGCAGGATCAGCGTCCACAGCGTGGACCGGACCGACCTGATCTTCGTCCATTCGGAGGTCAGCAGGTGGCCGAGGCCGGCGCCGGGAGCAGCCCGGGCGGAGTGCCGCCCCACCGGGGCGGCGGCCCGCCGCGGCTGGGCCACCCGGGTCACGGCGCGCGCTCCGGCGCCGGCGCGCCCTGCTGATCCGGCGCCCGCCCGCCCTGCTGATCCGCCGCTGGCGCGCCCTGCTGATCCGGCGCTGGCATGCCCTGCTGATCCTGCCCGGGCATGCCGCTGGCGGGAACGCCGTACTCGAGGCTGCCCGCGGTCGTCTCCATGAACGCTTCCTCCAGCGACGCCAGCCGGGGCGTCAGCTCATGCAGCACGATCCCGGCCTCGGCGGCGATCTCGCCGACCCGGGCCGCTTCCAGCCCGGTCACGCTGAGCGTGCCGGCCGCACCGTCCCCTCCGGGCGGGACCGCCGCACCGGCTCCAGCCGGGACCTCGGCTGCGGGCGAGACCGCGGCACCGTTTCCGGTCGGCCCCCCGGCCCCGGCGCCGGGCGGCATGGCCACGGTGCCGCCCCTGGCCGTGATCAGCCGGGCCAGCTCAGCCGCGGCGGGCGAGCGAACCAGCACCGAGCGGCCCGCACTGCGCTCGATGAACTCCTGCGTCGGCAGCGCCGCGATCAGCCGGCCCCTGCCGATCACGATCAGGTGGTCGGCGGTGACCGCCATCTCGTTCATCAGGTGGCTGGACACGAGGACCGTCCGCCCCTCGGCGGCAAGCTGCTTCATCAGGTTCCTGATCCACAGGATGCCTTCCGGGTCGAGCCCGTTCACGGGCTCGTCGAGCAGCAGCACCTCGGGGTCGCCGAGCATGGCCACGGCGATCCCGACCCGCTGCGTCATGCCCGGCGAGTAGCCCTTGGTCCGCTTGCCGGCCACGTCCTGCAGCCCCACCAGCCCGAGCACCTCGTCCACCCGGCGCCGGGGCAGCCCCTGCGTCTGGGCCAGGTACAGCAGGTGGTCGCGAGCGCTGCGGCCGGGATGCAGGGCCCTGGCCTCCAGCAGCGCCCCGACCGTCCGCAGCGGCTGCGACAGCTGGGCGTACCGCTTGCCGTTGATCGTGGCCCGGCCCTCCTGCGGCCGGTCCAGGCCCAGGATGAGCCGCATTGTGGTGGACTTGCCGGCGCCGTTCGGGCCCAGGAACCCCGTGACCTGGCCCGGCTCGACTTCGAATGACAGATGATCTACGGCCAGCTTGCTGCCGTAGCGTTTGGTGAGGTTGTGTACCTCGATCAACAGTGCCCCCGCGCCATCGTGCGCCCGTCAGGTCATGACACACGGTAGCAAGTGATCGGCCCGGCACCACGCCGCCGACCGGGCCGGGTGACAGCGGCCACCGGGAATTCACGTAACCTGCTGCCACCATGTCCCAGCCGATCCGGCTCCCGGGGCCGGTCCCCGGTCCCGCTCTCCAGCCACAGTCACCGCGACTGCGCCGCAGCTCGCTGGCGGTTGTGGCCGCCGTGGCCGCCGGGACCGCCCTGCTCGGCCTGGCCGCCGGGTTCGTGTGGGCGGCGGTGGCGCCCCGGGCGGTGCTGATGATGACCAGCCACGGCGCGGCCGGGCTGATCAACGTCGAGACCGGGGCGTACTTCGGCGCGGACGTGGCCTTCTGCCTCATCTGCCTGGCCGGCGGGGTGGTGTCCGGCGCGCTCGGCTACCTGCTCGCGGTGCGCAGGCACGGCGCGGTGGCCATGGCCGGGGTGCTGGCAGGCGCGCTGGCGGCGGCGTTCGTCGCCCGCTGGACCGGGGAGCAGTCCGGGCTCGCGGCCTTCCATCACCTGCTGGCGACCCTGCCGCCCGGCGCCCGGCTGCGAGACGCGCTGATGCTGCGGGCCACCCCGGCACTGGCGGCGTGGCCGCTGGCGGCGGGGCTGACCGCGGGCGCGATCGAGCTGGCGGCGACGCGCTCCCGGCAGCCCTCCCTGCCGCCCCTAGACTAGGCGGGTGCTGTCCAGGATCGATCTGCGCGGGCGGCCCGCCGCCTCGCTCAGCAGGGAAAAGCTGG
>JAIRTY010000069.1 GCA_031254715.1 Nocardiopsaceae bacterium
CCGGCACCGGCGACAACATGGGGGCCGCCCTCGGGCTGGGCCTGGCGCCCGGCGAGGTGGCGGTCTCCATCGGGACCTCGGGCACCGCGTTCGCCGTCAGCCCGGTGCCAGCGGCCGACCCGTCCGGCGCTGTCGCCGGGTTCGCCGACGCCACCGGCCGGTTCCTGCCGCTGGTGTGCACGATCAACGCCGCGCTGGTGCTGTCCTCGGTCGCCGCCATGACCGGCACCGACCTGGCCGGCATGTCCGAGCGGGCGCTGGCGGCCGAGCCGGGCGCTGGCGGCATCACGCTGCTGCCGTACCTGGACGGCGAGCGGACCCCCGTCCGCCCGCACGCCACCGGCGTGCTCGCGGGCCTGACCACCCGCAACGCCACGCCAGAGAACCTGGCCCGGGCCGCGGTCGAGGCGGTGCTCGGCTCGCTCGCCGCCGTCGCCGGGCTGATGACCGGCCACGGCGTGGAATGCCGCCGGGTGCTGCTGATCGGCGGCGGGGCGCGCTCGGAAGCGGTCCGTGCGCTCGCTCCCGGCATCTTCGGCGCCGCGGTCGAGATACCCGAGCCGCAGGAATACGTGGCGCTGGGCGCCGCCCGGCAGGCGGCCTGGGCGCTCGCTGGCACCCCGGAGCCCCCGGCGTGGCCGCGCCCGCCCGCCAAGCAGTACACCGGACCGGCGCAGCCCGGCCTCGCCGAGCGCTTTGCCTGGCTCCGGGACGCCACCGCCACCTGGGAGAGAAAGGACTGACCGTGACCACAGATGGTTATGTGCCGGCGCCAGCCGACCGCTTCTCGTTCGGGATCTGGACCGTCGGCTGGCAGGGGGTGGACGTCTTCGGTCCCGCGGTCCGCCCGCCCATGCCGGCCGACCGGGCCGTGCGCAAGCTCGCCGAGCTGGGCGCGTACGGCGTGAACTTCCACGACAACGACGTGTTCGACTTCGACGCCAGCGAGTCAGAGCGGGACCAGCGGATAGCCGCGTTCCGGCAGGCGCTGGCGGACACCGGGCTGGTGGTGACCACGGCCACCACCAACCTGTTCGGTCACCCGATGTTCAAGGAGGGCGCGTTCACCGCCAACGACCGGGACGTCCGCCGGTTCGCGCTGGCCAAGGTCATGCGCAACCTGGACCTGGCGGCCGGGATGGGCGCGCGCGTGTACGTGTGCTGGGGCGGCCGGGAGGGGGCAGAGTCGGGGGCGAGCAAGGACGTCCGGGCCGCGCTGGACCGGTACAAGGAGGCCATGGACGTTCTCTGCCAGTACGTCCTCGACCAGGGGTATGCCATCAGGTTCGCGATCGAGCCGAAGCCGAACGAGCCGCGCGGCGACATCCTGCTGCCCACGCTCGGGCACGCGCTCGCGTTCATCACCGAGCTCGAGCACCCCGAGCTGGTCGGCGTCAACCCCGAGGTCGGGCACGAGGAGATGAGCGGGCTCAACTACGCGCACGCGATCAGCCAGGCGCTCTGGCACGGCAAGCTCTTCCACATCGACCTGAACGGGCAGCACGGCCCGCGCTACGACCAGGACCTGCGGTTCGGCGCGGGCAACGCCCGCGGCGCGTTCTGGGTGGTGGACGCGCTGGCGGCGGGCGGCTACGACGGGCCGGTCCACTTCGACTACAAGCCGCCCCGCACCGAGGACGACGACGGGGTGTGGGAGTCAGCCCGCGCCTGCATGCGCAACTACCTGATCCTGCGGGAGAAGGTGCGGGCCTTCCGGGCCGACCCCGAGGTGATCAAGGCGCTCGCGGACTCGCGGGTCAGCGCGCTGTCCGAGCCCACCCTGGCCGCCGGCGAGACCTGGCGGGACGTGCGCGCCTTCACCCCGGACATCGGGGCACTGGCCGGGCGCGGCATGGCATTCGAGCGGCTCGACCAGCTCGCCCTTGAGCATCTCTATGGCGTCAGGTAACACCGATCGCGGGGGGCCCGCGACAGGCAGCGGCCCTTGACCTTGCCCTTATGGCCCGGGCGGCGGTGATTGCCGTGCTGCCGGTCCTGGCCGTGTCCGGAGCCCTCCGGGTGCCGGAGATCTACGCGGTGGCGTTCGTCCAGTCCGCCCTCGGCATCGTCTTCGGCTGTGGCGAATTCGCCGCCATCCCGAGCCTGGTTGAGCGTGACCAGTGGGCGCACTCGTGATCAGCGGGCTGGCTGTCACCGCGATGGCGGTCCTTGCCTCCTACCCGGCCGCCCTGGTTCTGTGGGCCATGTCATCCGGGTTTGGCCTGCTGCTGAACATCAACACCAACTCACTGCGCCAGGCGATCGTGCCCGGCCACCTGTACGGGCGGGTCATCAGCATCGCCGGCGTACTGGCCTGGTCCGCCATCCCGCTCGGCGCCCTGGCCGGCGCGGCCGCCATCCGCTGGTCCGGCAGCGTCACAGACGTCTACGCCGTGAGCGGGGCACTGACCGCCCTCATCGCCTTGTCGTTCGCCTTCAGCCCGGTCCGCCAGGGCGACCGCCAGCTGGCACAGGCCACCGCGGACCCGGCCGCCTGAACGGGGCTCCGCGAAATCATGCGGATCATCGCATTGACCGCGAACGGTTACTTGGATATTTTATCCAAAACCATCACGCGACCGCTCGATGATCGCTTTCCGGTACGGCTGGCGACGCAGGTAGCGCGCCGCCGAAAGGGGACGACGTGATGCGCTGGTCTATCGGCAGAGTGACAGCCGCGGTAGCAGCACTGGGCCTGGCGGCCACCGGGTGCGCCTCCTCGGGCGGTGCCGCGGGCGGCAAATCGCCGCTGGTCGTGGCCGGCGTGGTGGCCTACACCGGGGCCAGCGACTTCGAGGGGCAGGCGAACGCGGGCGGGCTGTACCCGGCCATCAGCGAGGTCAACAGCGCCGGCGGCGTGCTCGGCCACAAGCTCGTCTACAAGACGGTCGACACCAAGAACGACCCCGCAGACGCGCTCCCGGCCATGCAGCAGGCCATGGCGACCACCAGCAACCTGACGCTCGTGACCGGCCCGGACACCTCCTCAGCGCCCGCGCTGGTGCCGGTGCTCAACAACGCGAAGATCCCGATGACCGTGGTCGCCGGCGAGTCAGCGTACGACCGGAACACGCTGCCGTACTTCTGGCGGCTGTTCCCGCCCGACTCCGCCAACGGCACGGCCATGGCCCTGTGGGCGAAGCGGAAGGGATACACCCGGGTGGCGGCCGTCTTCGGCACCGACAGCGGGTCCCAGGGCGACAAGCCCGGCGTGATCGCCAGCCTGCACGCCCTGCACGTCAAACTGGTCGCGAACGTCGACCTGACCCCGGACCAGCCCACCTACTCCTCGGCGGTCCACAAGCTGATAGCCGCGCACCCGCAGGTCGTCATGACCGAATCCGACGCGACCACGGGCGCGACCTTCTTCGGCGAGCTCAAGCAGCAGGGCGGGCTGGTCCCTGTCATCGGCACCGAGGCCACCTTCACCGCCCCCTGGCTGAAGGCCGTGAGCGGCGCGCTGGGCAGTTCGTTCCGGAGCGATTTCTCCGCGATGATCAACGCGCCGTCCAAGCCCACGAAGGCGATCAGCGCGTACCGCAAGGCGGTGACCGCGGTCAAGGCCAAGGAGCCGAAGCCGTGGCAGTCCTACCTGTCGAACCCGCTCTCGATCACGTACTACGACGGGGTCATCACGGTGGCGCTGGCCATGAACGCGGCGCACAGCACCGACCCGTCGGCCTTCAACAAGTTCATCCCTCAGGTCGCGAACCCCGGCCCGGGCAAGACCGTCGTCTACACCTATGCCCAGGGGGTGGCGGCGCTCAAGGCCGGGAAGAAGATCCAGTACTACGGCGCGAGCGGCCTGATCAACTTCAACCGGTACCACAACTCGTTCACCAACCAGGAAGCCGTCGCCAGCAGCAACGCGTCGCAGCCGACAGCGCTGGGCACGGTCACGGCAAAGCAGATCCAGGCCGTGCCGGTGACGGGCGTCGGGTAGCCGGGTGGGCACCCTGGTCTCGGCGGTCGCCTTCGGGGTGGTGCTGGCGTCGGTCATCGCCGTCGCGGCGATGGGATTCACCATTCAGTTCGGGCTCACCAACGTGTTCAACCTGAGCTTCGGCGCCATCATGACCGTGGGCGCGTTCGCCGCCTACCTGGCGCAGGTCAACGGGATCAACGCCTGGTACGGGCTGGCCGTTGGCGGCGCCGCGGGCGCGGTGCTCACGCTGCTGATCGGGCGCGGCCTGTTCCGCGTCTACGCGCGGCGCGGCGCGAAGCTGTTCGAGATGGTGATGGTCACCCTCGGCCTCGGGCTCGTCATCAACTACGCCATCCAGGCCATATCCCAAAACAACGTGTACCAGTTCGCGGTGCTGCAGTCGAAGCCGCTGCGCCTCGGCCCGGCCGCGATCACGCCGACGCAGGCGATCCTGGTCGGGATCGCGGTGGCCGTCTTCGCGGCGCTGGAGGCCATGCTCCGGCTGACCCGGACCGGGAAGGCGCTGCGGGCGATGGCCGCTGAGCCCACGCTGGCCCGCTCGTGCGGCATCCGGACCGGCCGGGTGGTGATCGTCACCTGGCTGCTCAGCGGCTTCCTGTGCGGCATGGCCGGAGTCGTGTACATCATCAACACGCAGAGCGTGGGCTACGCGACCGGCGAGAACTTCCTGCCGCTGGTCGTCGCGGCCGCGATCCTCGGCGGCGCCGGCTCGCCCGCCGGGGCGGTTGTGGCGGCGCTGGCGATGGGGGTGGTCACCGAGATCGTGTCGGCCTACGGCGGTCCCCAGTACAGCACCGTGGCCGGATTCGGGATCCTGGTGCTGGTGCTGGTCGCCCGGCCGGGGAGCGTGCTGGGCGGCCAGGCCCGCGAGACCAGGCTGACGCTGTGACCGGGGCCGGGGCCGTGACGGGAGAAGCAGCCCGATGCTGAGCAGCTGGACCTTCTTCATCTCCACGCTGGTGGTCTACTTCGGCGTTGACCTGCTGTCGGGGCTGTCACTCAACCTGCAGTTCGGGTACGCCGGAGTGATCAACTTCGGCTACATCATTTTCCAGGCGGCGGGCGCCTACGCCGCTGCGGTGGTGACGCTGGGACCCAGCGGGCCGGCCTCGTTCCAGCACTATGTCTTCGGGGCGAAACTGCCGTTCCCGCTGCCGCTGCTCCTGGCCACCGCGGTGGGCGCGGCCCTGGCCGGGGTGGTCGGGCTGTTCGGCCTGCGCCGGATCAGGCGCGACTACCAGGCCGTGGTGCTGCTCATCGTGTCCCTGATCGCGCTCCAGCTCGTCCAGGCCGACGTGCCGCTGTTCAACGGATCGAACGGGCTGGTGGGGATCCCGCGCCCGCTGCAGAGTCAGCTCGCGCTGACGCCGCAGGGCTACCAGTGGGCCTATGCCGCCTGGGTGCTGGCGCTGTGCGCGCTTGTCTACCTGCTGGTGCGGTGGCTGTCGAAGTCGACCTGGGGCCGTTCGCTGCGGGCCGTGCGGGACCAGGAGGACGCGGCGGCCTCGCTCGGGCTGAACGTCACCGCGCTGCGGCTGCAGGTGTTCGTGATCGGCGGCGCCATAGCCGGCCTGAGCGGGGGGCTGCTGGTGGAGTTCATCGGCGCCTGGTCGCCGGACGCCTGGGGCTACGCAGAGACGTTCGTCATCTTCACCGCCATGTTCGTCGGCGGGGTGGGCAACTACCGCGGCGTGCTGCTGGGCGTGCTGCTGGTGCCGATCCTGTTCCTGCAGCTGCCGCAGTTCCTGCCGCAGATCGGCTACCCCGGCCTCACCGGCTCGCTCGAGTGGATCATCGTGGGCCTGGTGTGGATGGCGATCCTGCTGCTGCGGCCGCAGGGGATCCTGCCGGAACGGCGCGCTCTCGCGCTGCCTGACCTCTCCCGGGAGGCGGCGTGACGGCGCCGGACGACATGCCAGGGCCGTCGCCCGCCGCCCCAGCGGCCGGGCCGCCCGCGGCGCCCGTGCTGTCCGCGCGCGACGTCGTTATCCGCTACGGCGGGGTGACCGCGGTCAACGGCCTGAGCATGGACGCGTTCGCCGCCGAGGCGGTGGGGCTCATCGGGCCGAACGGCGCGGGGAAATCCTCGTTCCTGGCGGCGCTGGGCGGGCAGGCGCGGATCCAGAGCGGATCCATCTCCCTGGCCGGCCAGAATGTCTCCCGGCTGCCCGCCCACGCCAGGGCCCGCCGCGGCATCGCCCGCACCTTCCAGCTGACCAGCGAGTTCTCGGGGATGACGACCTTCGAGAACCTGGTGACAGCCGGTCATGGCGCCGCGGGCGCGTCGCTGGCCTCGGTGCTGGCGCATCCCCGCCGCAGCCGGCAGCAGGACCTGGCGATGGCCAGGCGCGCCTGGGAGGTGCTGGAACGCTTCGAGCTGGCGGACATCGCCAACGCCTACGGCCGCGAGCTCAGCGGCGGCCAGCGCAGGCTGGTGGAGATCATGCGCTGCCTGATGCGTTCCCCCACCGTCCTGCTGCTCGACGAGCCCATGGTCGGCGTGGCGCCGCACCTGGTCGACCGGATGGTGGCTGACCTGAAGGCCATCCGTGACGACGGAATCTCGCTGATCATCGTCGAGCACGCCCTGGAGGTGGTCCGTGAGCTGTGCGACCGCGTCGTGGTCATGGCAGATGGCGCCTCGATCGCGGCCGGTAGCTACGAGCAGGTGGTCAAGGACCGGGAGGTGCAGGCTGCGTACCTGGGCTGAAACCCGCCAGGCCGGAGGCCGGCCGCAGCCGGGCAGGCAGCGGCCGTCGCCGCGCCCGCGGGAGCGAGCGCTATGACCGGCCGCCCGGCGCCGTTCCTGTCAGCATCCGGCATCAGCGCCGGCTACGACCGCGTCCCCGTCATCACCAACGTCGGCCTGGACGTCGGACTCGGTGAGATCGCCCTGGTCATGGGACCCAACGGGGCGGGGAAAAGCACCCTCGTCAAGGCGATGACGGGCGAGCTGCCGCTGCTCGGCGGCACGCTGAAACTCTCCGGCGCCGACATCGGGCGGCGGCGGGAGGAGGACCGGGTGGCCGCCGGCATCGGCTGCGTCCCCCAGGCCCGCGACGTGTTCGGGCCGCTGACCGTGCAGGAAAACCTGGCCATGGGCGGCTACCGGCTGCGGGGGAAGGGACTCGCCAATCGCCAGGAAGAGATGTACCAGATCTTCCCGCAGCTGGCTGGCATGCGGCGGCGGCCGGCCCGCTCCCTCAGCGGCGGCGAGCGCAAGATGCTCGCGATAGCGCGGGCGCTGATGGCCAGGCCGCGGCTGCTGATCCTGGACGAGCCGACCGCCAACCTCGCACCGGCGATCGCTCATTCCGTGCTGCACGACATCGTGTCCGGCCTCGCCGATGCCGGCCGGGCGATAGTGCTGGTCGAGCAGCGGGTGAGCCTCGCGCTGGAGGTTGCCTCCTGGGGCTATGTGCTGACCGACGGCAAGGTCCGGCTGGCCGCCAGCTGCGAGGAGCTGCGCGCGATGGAGGACCTGGGCGAGATGTTCCTCGGCCGGGGAGCCGCGGACCTGGCCTCCCCGTCGCCCGGCGGCCGGGCGCAGCGGTGACGGCCGGCGCCCGGGTCACGCCCGGCGGACTGCGCCGCCGCGGGCTGCTCGTCGGCGGCGCGGAACGCCCCGGCGGCGGGGAGCCGCTGTATCCGGTCAATCCGGCGTCGGGCGAGGTGATCGCCGAGGTCCAGGCGGCAGATGAGCGGGATGCCGACGACGCGGTCGCGGTGGCGGCTGACGCCTTTGCGGCCGGGGTCTGGCGGGACCGGACGATTCAGCACCGGGCCCGGGTGCTCTGGCGGCTCGCCGGCATCCTGGAGGGCTGCCTTGGTGAGCTGACCGAATTGGAAACACTCAACAACGGCAGGCCCGTCACCGAGACTCGCGCCCAGATCGGACGGCTCGGCGAGTGGTACCGCTACAACGCGTCGCTGCTGCTGGCGGACACCGGGCGGGTAACGCCGATGCCCGGCCCCTACCACTCCTACACGAGCCGGC
>JAIRTY010000103.1 GCA_031254715.1 Nocardiopsaceae bacterium
CAGGCAGGCATAGTTCAGCGTTGCACGTACCCAGTCAAGTCATGATTTGTAGGTCAAACGACCGTCACCGTGGCGCCTACCGGGCTCATAAGTTGGTCGCATCAGGACGGGGGTGGTCCAACCCGGGCGTTCAACCATGGCGCGATCTGTCACGCGATGGCTGATCCCAGCGAAAGGGTGGACTTGTTCGCATCCACGGGAGCGACTCACTCCAGCCCTTGAGCGGGGAATCACACGCCAAAGGCGTTCAAGGCCCGGACATGCCAGTAGGGGTGTCGTGATGCAGTTGATGGGGGTTGGACTTCGGAGAAAAGCTCGACGCCATCTCGATGTCCTGCGACATACACAGTAGCCCGTGCCGGATTCGAACCGGCGATCTCCGCGCTGAGAACGCGGCGGGATGACCGCTACCCTAACGGGCCACAAGCATCTACCTGAGGCGGGGGTCGAGTGTGTTTACCTGCGGACTACCAGGATGACAACGGCCCTGGCAAAGGCTTAGCGCTGCAGGGCGCATAGGTACCCGATTGGACGCGAATGATGAACTCTCCTTATGTACAGCTACTCGTGCCTGCGCAGCTGCAGCTGCAACTGGTGGTGGCGCTGTGTGCATGAAGCCTCTCCCTCGGCGAGCCTTCCCCGGGAATCCCAGAGGGTGCGGTTACGGTTCAACCGATCTGCCGATCAGACTTGCACGCGACGGTGGCAGAGAGCTGGCGCCAGCGGGACAGCCGCCTGCCAGGCAGCACGCCAGGACGGGCCGGTAACATGACCGTCTCCGTCAGGCCAGCCAGCACCGCTCCCGCGACAGAAGAGTTCGTCAGCTTCCGGCTCCTCGGTCCGGTCGAGTTGCTCAGCGATGGCGGCCCCATCGCGATCGGCTCGGCGAAGGCCAGGGCGTTGCTCGCGGCGCTGCTACTGCGCGCCAACCATTTCGTTCCCATCACGCGCCTGGCCGAGGTGCTGTGGGGCGACGAGCTGCCGTTGACTTACCGGAGCACGCTGCACAGCCACGTCATGCGGCTGCGCCACCTACTCGAGCGCTACCAGTGCGCCGAAACCATCCGCACCGCACCCACCGGCTATCTCATCAGCGCCAGCCCGGACACGCTCGACCTGCTCCGGTGGGGTCAGCTGACAACCCGTGCTGCGCAGGCCAGGCAGGACGCCGACCGGGTGGGTGAGCTGATGCTGCTGACGTCCGCCTGCGGCCTGTGGGCGGGCCGGGTGCTAGCAAACGTCGAGTCAGACCTGCTGCAAAGGGAAGAGGTGCCCAGGCTCGCTGAGGAGCTGCTACAGGCCCACGAGCGTCGCATCGACATCGGCCTGGAGCTGGGACGGCACGCCGAATTCACCGGCGAGCTGCGCGAGCTCACCGCGCGTTACCCGTACCGGGAGCGCTTCTGGGCCCAGCTCATGGAGGCCTATTGCCTGTCCGGCCAGCAGTCAGAGGCGGTGTCGGCGTACGCAGAAGTACGGCAGCTACTCGCCGACGATCTCGGGATCGACCCTGGTTCCGAGCTTCAAGACCTGCACGTACGGATATTGCGCAGCGAGTCCCCTGCGCGCCAGGACCTTGCGGTTGCGATGCCCGCGCACCAGTCGCCGCCGGGCGGGCTATGCCAACTGCCCATTGACGTTCCCTGCTTCACCGGCCGGCTCAACGTCATCGCCGAACTCGCAGAGCGGCTGGGCGACGAGAACGCGTTGACGCAAGTCGCCGTGCTCCATGGCGCGCCCGCGGTAGGCAAGACGGCTGTGGCGGTCCGGGTGGCCTACCAGCTCCGCAAGAAGTTCCCCGATGGCCAGTGGTTCGTTCCGCTCGGCGGGTCGGGAAGCAGTGCCCGATCCCCCGATGAAGTGCTCGAAGACCTGCTGTACGCCAGTGGCCTGCGGGACGAGGAGATCCCGCCCGGCCCGCAGGCCCGGGCTGCGCTGCTGCGCGCTAGGCTCGCCGATCGCCGGGTGCTGCTCGTCCTCGACGACGCGGCCAGCGTGAAACAGGTGGAGTCCGTGCTGCCCGGCACTGGTGCATGCCAGGTACTAGTCACCAGCCGCCGCAGCCTGCGCGGCCTGTGCGCGCTGTACGGGGCGATGATCAGGCGGCTTCCGCCGCTCAGCGCGGATGAGTCCATCCAGCTGTTGCGCGACCTTCTCGATGGCCGGACTGCGGATGTCGCCGCAGCCCGGTCGCTGGCTCGGCTGTGCGGGCACCTGCCCCTCGCGTTGCGGATCGCGGCCGCGATCCTGACTGCACGTCCGGAAATTGACCTTGCCGAGTACGTCTCCGAGCTGGAACGGCCGGGCCGTCTGGACCGGCTGGTCCTGCCCGGCGCGTGTCACCTGTCTATACGAGCCGCGATCGCCTCGTCTTACGACTCGCTGAACTCGCGCGCGCAGTGGCTGCTGGGCGTGCTGGCCAGTCAGCCCGACCACAAGATCAGCCTGGGCCAGGCGGCCGCCACGCTCGGCATGACCGAGCGAACTACGGCGGACCTGATCGCCGAGCTAGCGGATGCGGGCCTGATCGACGAGGACGGACCGGAGGTGCTGGTGCCCGAAATGATCCGGCTATTCGCCTCGGGACTGGTGGACCACTAAGACCTGGCATCGCGATGGCGGTCCGCTGACGGCCTCGTGCCAGGCCCCTGCCACCGTCGGCCGGAATGCTGAGGCTGTCCGTCGCGATCCGTGCCCTCCGGTGGCCGACAACGCGGCGGGCGGAAACATGTTGAACGCAGAGAGGCTGCGCGTATGGATCAGGTCCTCACCGAGGAAGTTTCACCGGGCCCGGGGGGAGTGGGCGAATCCCCGATCAGCCGGATACGTCCGCGCGTACGCAGGGACGTGGTATTCGCTCAGACGAGCGATGGGGCCTTCCTCCGGCACGCCGAGAGCGGCTTCGTCATGAAGGGGCGTACCGCCTACCAGTGGATCTCCGCTCTGCTACCGCACTTCACCGGCGAGAACACCGTAGCCGAACTATGCAGCGGGCTGAGCTCAGAGCAGCAGGAGCTGATCGGCTCCATGGTCAGCGTGCTGCTTGAACGCGGGTTCGTGCGCGACTTCACCGCCCCGCCCGGGGACGATCTCACCGGCCCTGTGGCCGAGCGCTACCAGGGCCAGTTAGAGTTCATCGAACATTACGCTCGCGACGCGAGGGCTCGTTTCGCGCGGTTCCGCGCCAGCCGCGTCCTCGTCGCGGGCGAGGGCCCCTCTTCTGTCGCCGCCGCGGAGAGCCTGCTGCGTAATGGCCTTGAGCAGGTAGCTGTCCAACTCGACCCGTGTGCGGCCCGGGCCGACCTGGCCCGGTTGACCACCGAAGCACGCGCGGCGTCCGAGGCGGGCGCGGCGGCCAGCGTCAGCCAGCTTCGCGAGCCGCTGTCGAGTCTCAGCGCCCAGCAGCTCGGCGAGTACGACGTTATCGTCGTCTTCGCTGACCAGGGCCGGGCGGCAGATGCCGTCAACCTGGCGCGGCGCCTGCCAGACGGACCGGCTCTCTTGCCGGTCACTGTGGTAGGCCACCGCGCTGTGCTCGGCCCGCTCACTCGAGCCGCTGCCGCACCGTGCCTGATCTGTCTGCTGCTCCGCCTCGGCGCCAACCTGCCACCTGCGGAGATGGCAGACCTGTGGCGTGGAGCTAGCCTGCCAGGGCTGCCGGTCCCCTCCGCCCTCGGCCGTGATATGAGCGCGCGGATGATCGGCAATGCTGCAGCCTTTGATGTGTTCCGCTGGCGGACGGGGACGCTGCCAGCCGAGACTGACCGCGCCGCCGTGATTCAGGATCTGGAGACGCTGGACACTGTCCGGGAACGGTTGCTCCCGCATCCGCTCTGTCCATCCTGCCGTCTGCATCAGGATGGCGAGGCGGTTTTGCTGCCTGGCAGTCTGACCGCGGAACAGCAGCTGCAGCGGCTGCTGTGGCCCGTCGCGGCCCACGTCGGCGTATTCTCCGGCTTCGAGGATGGGCAGATCGATCAGTCGCCGCTCAAGGTCGGCCAGGTCAGGCTAGGTTCCGCCGATTTCGCCAAGCGTGCGGGCCGCACCATCACGGCGTTCGACTTGAATCCCCCTGCCGAAGCCCGGGAGCGTGCCCTGTATCAGGCCACGCAGGTTTATGCAGACCAGGTCGCCGACCAGGCTCGGGGGGTCGCCACGCCGCCAGCAGAGGGGCGGGTGGTGCGGCCTGAGACCCTGCACAACTGGG
Organism: Nocardiopsaceae bacterium; assembly: GCA_031254715.1. GTDB lineage: Bacteria > Actinomycetota > Actinomycetes > Streptosporangiales > Streptosporangiaceae > JAIRTY01. The sequence goes on from JAIRTY010000103.1 coordinate 4,208, forward strand.
CCGGAGTGACCCTCGCCGAGCCGTTCACCCGCTGGATAGCGGCGACATCCTTCCCGGCGGGCGAACTCTGCTTCCTGCCGGCCGAGGCCGTCAGCCCAGCCGCCCAGGGCGCCGCGGGCCGTTACTTCGAGGTGACCCCGGCAGGGCGCGGTGCCGGCCCGGATCGCGCCCGCGCGGTCACGGCGGGCCTCGGGTCGGCTCTCGCCTACT
>JAIRTY010000790.1 GCA_031254715.1 Nocardiopsaceae bacterium
GGCCCGGTCCCGCGCCGGGACCGTCTCGACCGCCTGCTGCCAGCGGGCCCCCGCGGGGCCGCGCCGCGGCTCCGCCGGCCGCAGCACCTCGATCACCCGCCGGGCGGGCGCCGGGCCGATGCCCTCGTGCAGCCGCAGCACCCGGAACCAGGCGATGTCGTCCGCCGGGTTGATCACCACCCTGGCCGCCGCCAGGAAGTCCTTCACGTGCGCCGCCTCGGTGAACCGCAGCCCGCCGTACTTCACGAACGGGACGCCGCGGGCCGACAGCTCCCCCTCCAGCAGGGCACTGTGGGGGGCGGCCCGCACCAGCACGGCCTGGTCCCGCAGGTCGGTGCCGGACTCGTGGCGGGCGAGCACCCGGTCGCAGATCTCCCGGGCCTGGCTGGCCTCGTCATGACAGTGGACAAGCAGTGGGGCCGTCCCGGCAGGCCGGTCGGCGGTCAGCGTCAGCTCCAGCCCCGGCGACGACGGCCGGACCGCGTTCCCGAGCGGGAGCAGGGCCTGCCGGGACCGGTAGTTGCGGGTCAGCCTGACCACCGACAGCCCGGCGAAGTCGGCGGCCAGCCGCTGCAGGTGGGCGGGGTCGGCGCCGCGGAACCCGTAGACGGCCTGGGCGTCGTCGCCCACGCAGGTCAGGCCGGTTCCCGCCGGCCGCAGCAGCCGCACGATATCGGCCTGCACCGCGTTGACGTCCTGGTACTCGTCGACCAGCACCGCGTCGAACATGCCCCGCAGCACCGGCCCTGCCGACTGGTCAGCGAGCGCGGCGCGCCACAGCAGCAGCAGGTCGTCGAAGTCGACCAGCGCGTGGCTGCGCTTGTGCGCCGCATAGGCCCGGAACAGGTCACCGAGCTGGCCGGTGAAGTCCTCGCACCAGGGGTAGGCGCGCTTCACCAGCTCGGCGACCGGGGTCTGGGTGTTCACGCAGCGGGTGTAGATGTCCGCGCACGCGGCCGCGCGGGGAGCGCGGCGGCCGGTCCCGGCCGGGCCCGCGGTGCCGGTGAGGCCGTGCTCGGCCCGCAGCACGTCCAGGATGTCGGCGGCGTCGGAGGGGTCGATCACGCTGAATCCCGGCGGCAGCGAGAACGACTCGGCGTGCTCGCGGATGATCCGGTGCGCGATCGCGTGGAAGGTGCCGCCGCAGATGCGGCCGGCGGCCGGCCGGCCGGCTTGCCCGGCGCCGCCCGACCACTGCGCCGCCCGGCCGAGCATGTCCTCGGCGGCCCGGCGGGTGAAGGTGAGCAGCAGGATGCGGTTGGCCGGGATCCCCTGGCCGCACAGCCAGGCGGCTCGCGCCACCAGCGTCCGGGTCTTGCCGGTGCCCGCCCCGGCCAGCACCAGCAGCGGCCCGCCCGGGTGGGTCACGGCTTCCCGCTGCTCGGCGTTCAGGCCGTCGACTTCGAACATGTCCACGAATGTAACCAGCCCGGCCTGCCGCATCCGGGCGACGCGCCGCCCGGATGCTGGCGAACAAGGGCATGTCTGGCAGATCTCCGGCCGCGGAATGCGCCGTGCCGGTCCGCGACCGCCGGTATCGTCAGGACACATGGCTGACGCTTCCCCGGCGCCTCAGCCTTCCCCCGGAATTCCCCAGCAGGCGCCGGAAACCCCTCGTCCCGGACCTTCCGCAACGGAAGCCGCCGCGGCCGCGCCCGCCGGTCGCCGCGGCAACCGGCTCGCGTGGCTGGACGCCCTGCGCGGGTTCGCGGCGCTGTGCGTGGTCTTCGATCACGCCGGGTCCGTGATGTTCTGGCACGTCCGGGCCGCCACCTATCAGTGGATCGACACCGGGCAATACGGCGTGTTCGTGTTCTTCCTGGTCAGCGGGTACATCGTGCCGGCGTCACTGGAGCGGAAGGGGAGCGTCCGCACGTTCTGGGTGAGCCGGGTGTTCCGGCTCTATCCGCTGTACATCCTGGCGCTGGCCGCCGGGCTGGTGCTGTGGCGGGTCGGCTGGGGCGAGCTGCGGACCGGCAGCCATCCCGCGGTGTCCGCGCTCGCCCACTCGCTCATGCTCTCCAACGTGCTCGCGGTCCCGAACGCCATCAACGTGGTCTGGACCCTGTCCTACGAGATGGCGTTCTACCTGCTGCTCACCGCCCTGTTCGTGGCCGGGGTGCACCGCCGCAGCAGCTGGTACGCGCTCGCGTTCGCGGTGGCGGCGGTCGGGGTGGGCGGGCTGCTGCCGATGACCGCGCTGTCGGACGGCCCGCTCGGCACCAAGCGGGTAGCGGTGATCGCCGCCGTGCTCATCGTCGGCGGGGTGGGGCTGGCGGTCGGCCGGAACCGGATCCCGCGGCTGATCGGCGCCATGCTCGCGGCCACCGCCGCGATGGCGCTGGTCGCGTTCAACGGGACCTGGGTGCACCCGTTCGAGGCGCTCACGATCCTGGCGCTGATGTTCACCGGCACCATGCTCTACCGGGCCGAATCGGGCCAGTTCCCCAAGCGCCGCGCCGCCGTGCTCGCCGTGATCACGTTCGTGCTGGTGATCGCGGCCGGGCTGGGGAACGGCCCGCCGCACCCGCTGCCGGGGACCGCCGACAGCGCCCTGATGTGGCAGCGGCAGTGGGTGAGCACGCTGGTGCTCGCCGGGCTGACGTTCGCGCTCGGGCTGGCCGTCCGGAACCGCCGGATACCGTCGGCGCTGGCCTGGCTCGGCCTCGTCAGCTACTCCCTCTACCTGCTGCACCCGCTGGTGCTGCACGCCTACGAGACCATCCCGGGCACCGGCAGCGTCCACTCAGTGCCGGAACGGCTGACGCTGATCGCGGCGTTCCTGGCCGTCCTGCTGGGCGTCTGCGCGCTGACCTACTACCTGGTCGAGGCGCCGATGCAGCGGCAGGGCCGGAAGCTGGCGCGCTGGCTGGACCGGCAACTGGGCCCGGACCGGCCCGGCGACGGCCAGCCGCAGCCGCGGGTGCCCGAACCCGCCGTCAGATAATTCATTCCGAACGGGAGCCGTCGCAGCCCGGCACCGCGGCTCACCGCCTCAGGCCGGGAGTTCCAGCGCCTTGGCGGCCTCAGCGAGCGCGGCCAGGTGGCCGTCCACGCCGCCGAGCCCGGCGCCCATCGTGTTGACCGACACGTGGCTGGCGCCGGCGTCCCGCCAGCCAGCTACCTGCCCGGCCAGCCGGGAGGCGCCGCCCTCGCCCCAGCTCACGCGGCCCTCCATGCCGATCTCCGCCGGGTCCCGGCCGGCCCCGGCCGCCGCCTCGGTCACGATCGCCCTGGCCTCGTCGAGCCGCGGGCCCGGCGGCACCTGCGGGAACCAGCCGTCGGCCAGCCGCCCGGCGCGCCGGTAGGCGGGGGGCGACTGCGCCCCGAACCACACCGGGATCGGCCGCTGCACCGGCAGCGGCGCCAGCCCGGCGGCGGTCACCTGCTCGAACTCGCCGGCGAAGGTCAGGCTCTGCTCGGTCCACAGCCGTCGCAGCAGCGTGACCTGCTCTTCCAGGCGCTGGCCGCGGTTGCTGAAGTCCTTGCCCAGCGCCTCGTACTCGACCTGGTTCCAGCCCAGCCCGACCCCGAGCCGGAACCGCCCGCCGGTGAGCCGATCCACCTCGGCCGCCTGCTTGGCCACCAGTGCCGTCTGGCGCTGCGGCAGGATGATGATCCCGGTGACCAGTTCCAGCGGGGTGAGCGCGGCCAGGTACCCGTACAGCACGAACGGCTCGTGGAAGGAGGTGTGCACGTCATAGGGCCGTTGCCACGGCGCGTGCACCTCCGGGTCGGCGCCCAGCACATGGTCGTAGGCCAGGATGTGCTGGTAGCCGAGTTCCGTCACCGTCGCGGCGTAGGCGCGGACCGCGCCAGCGTCGCCGCCGATCTCCGTCTGGGGGAACACCACGCCGATTCGCATGTCCCCGTTGTATCTCACATGTTGTGCATCCGCTGGACCCGGATGATGTCGTCCTTGCCCGCCAGCACGGCGAGGCCGAGCGCCACGGCCGTGGCCACCAGGACCCACTTCCACCAGGACATCGGGAACCCCCCTTCTGGTTGCTTCTTCCTGTACCCCGCGGACCCGGGCCGGCCACACTGGATGTGTGAGCGAGCGTGTCCGGACCGCGATCCGGGTGGAAGGGATTGTGCAGGGGGTCGGCTTCCGGCCGTTCGTGTACGCGCTCGCGTCCCGGCTCGGGCTGGGCGGGCTGGTCGGCAACGACGCCGACGGCGTGTTCGCGGAGGTGGAGGGACCGCCTGCGGCGGTCAAGGAGTTCCTGGCCGCGCTGACGGCCGAGGCGCCCCCACTGGCCAGGATCGACCGGGTGACCACCGCGGCCATGACCCCGGACGGCGGCGAGTCGTTCGTGATCGCGGCCAGCGTGCCCGGCGGGCAGCGCCGGGCGCTGGTGTCGGCCGACTCCGCGACCTGCGCCGATTGCCTGGCCGAGCTGGCCGACCCGGCCGACCGCCGGTCCGGCTACCCGTTCATCAACTGCACGAACTGCGGGCCGCGGTTCACGATCGTCCGCGACGTTCCCTACGACCGGCCGTTCACCACCATGGCGGGTTTCGCCATGTGCGAGCCGTGCGCGGCCGAGTATCACGACCCGGCCGACCGCCGGTTCCACGCCCAGCCGACCTGCTGCCCGGCGTGCGGCCCGCGGCTCGCGCTGACGGGCCATGATGGCCAGGAGCTTCCCGGGGATCCGCTGGCCGGCGCGGCCGCGCTGCTGCGGCAGGGGAAGGTGCTGGCCGTCAAGGGCCTTGGCGGCTACCACCTGGCGGTGGACGCGGCCAGCCAGGACGCGGCCGCCGCGCTGCGAGCGCGCAAGCACCGGGAGGACAAGCCGTTCGCGGTGATGGCCGCGGACCTGGCGGCGGCCCGGCAGCTGTGCGAGGTGCACGAGGCCGCGGCGGGCCTGCTGACCAGCCAGCGGCGGCCGGTCGTGCTGCTGCCGCGGCGGAGCGGGGCGCCGGTCGCGGACGCGGTGGCGCCCGGTAACCGGCAGCTGGGGGTCATGCTCCCTTACACGCCGCTGCACCACCTGCTGCTCGCTGCCGTCGCCCGCCCGATCGTGCTGACCAGCGGGAACGTCTCGGACGAGCCGATCGCCTACCGGGATGAGGACGCGCTGGCGCGGCTGGCGGACATCGCCGACGCGTTCCTCACCCACGACCGCCCGATCCACATCAGGACCGACGACTCGGTGGTGCGGGAGTTCCGGGGGCGGGAGATGCTGCTGCGGCGCTCGCGCGGGTACGTGCCCGAGCCGGTGCGGGTCCGGCCCGCCTTCCCGCGGCCGGTGCTGGCCTGCGGTGCCGAGCTCAAGAACACCTTCTGCCTGGCGAAAGACGATCACGCGGTCGTCTCGCACCACATCGGGGACCTGGAAAACGCCGAGACGCTGGCCTCGTTCACCGAGGGCATCGAGCACTTCCGGCGGCTGTTCGGGATCGAGCCCGAGGTGGTCGCCTACGACCTGCACCCGGACTACCTGTCCACCAAGTACGCGCTGGAACTGGCCGGCGTCGACCTGACCGGCGTGCAGCACCATCACGCGCACATCGCCGCCTGCCTGGCCGACAACGGCGAGGACGGCCCGGTCATCGGGGTGGCCTTCGACGGCACCGGGTACGGCACCGACGGCACCCTCTGGGGCGGCGAGTTCCTGCTGGCCGGGCTGGCCGGCTTCGAGCGGGCCGGGCACCTGGTGCCGGTGCCGATGCCGGGCGGGGCCGCCGCCATCCGGCAGCCGTGGCGGATGGCGGCCGCCTACCTGGCCGCCGCGTTCCCCGGCGGCCAGCCGGACGGCCTGGCCGTGGCCCGGCGGAACGAACGGCACTGGCCAGCGGTGCTGTCGCTGGCCAGTGCCGGGGTCAGCGCCCCGCTCAGCTCCAGCGCCGGGCGGCTGTTCGACGCGGCCGCCGCGCTGCTCGGGGTGCGCGACGCGATCAACTACGAGGGGCAGGCCGCGATCGAGCTCGAGCAACTCGCCGCCCCGGCGCAGACTGGCGGGTACCGGGCCCGGATCGATCCGCGGGATCCGTTCCTGGCCCGCGGCAGCGATCTCATCGCCGCCGCGGCCGGCGATCTCGCCGCCGGCGTGCCGCCGCCGGTCATCGCCGCGCGGTTCCATCACGGCGTGGCCGCCCTGATCGAGGATGGCTGCCTGCTGCTGGCCGACCGGCACGGGCTGGGCACGGTGGCGCTGTCGGGCGGGGTGTTCCAGAACCTGCTGCTGCTGACCGAGGTGACGGCCAGGCTGGAGGCACGCGGGTTCCGGGTGCTGGTGCATTCGCGGGTCCCGTGCAACGACGGCGGGATCAGCCTCGGCCAGGCCGTGGTGGCGGCCGCCAGGGACCGGTCAGCCTGACGGCGGCGGCTGGCCGTGCCCGGCCAGCCAGTCGTACCAGGCCCGCATGCCATCGCCGGTGCGGGCGGACAGTTCCAGCACGGCGGCCCGGGGGGCGACCTGGCCGATCCAGGCCCGGCACTGCGCCACGTCGAAGTCCAGGTACGGGAGCAGGTCGGCCTTGGTGATCAGCACCAGGTCGGCGCGGCGGAACATGTGCGGGTACTTCACCGGCTTGTCGGCGCCCTCGGTCACCGAGGCGAGCACCACCCGGGCCGCCTCGCCCAGGTCGAACAGGGCCGGGCAGACCAGGTTCCCGACGTTCTCGATCATCAGCACCGAGCCGGCCGGCGGGTCGAGGGCCCGCAGCCCGTCCGCGACCATGGCGGCGTCGAGGTGGCAGCCGGTGCCGGTGTTGATCTGCCGCACCCGGCAGCCGGCGGCCCGGATCCGGCTGGCGTCCAGGTCGGTCTCCTGGTCTCCTTCGATGACCGAGATGGCGGCGCCGGCCAGATCCCGG
>JAIRTY010000384.1 GCA_031254715.1 Nocardiopsaceae bacterium
CGGCGCGCTCGAAGTAGACCCCGGGCGAGCGGACCAACTGCGACACGACGACCCGCTCGGTGCCGTTGATGATGAAGGTGCCCTTGTCGGACATCAGCGGAAAGTCGCCCATGAAGACGGTCTGGCCCTTGATCTCGCCGGTGTCGTTGTTGGTGAACTCGGCCGACACATACAGCGGCGCGGAGTAGGTGAAGTCCTTCTCCTTGCACTCGTCGACGGAGTACTTCGGGTCGTAGAAGACCGGCTTCTCAAACGACAGCGACATCGTCTCGGAAAAGTCCTCGATCGGGGAGATCTCCTCAAAGATCTCCTCCAGGCCGGACTTGACCGAAACGTTCTCACTGGCCTCGAGGCGGCGTTCCACCTCGGCCCGCCAAGCGCTGTTGCCGACCAGCCAGTTGAAGCTGTCGGTCTGCAGGGCGAGGAGTTGGGGAACCTCTAGTGGCTCGGTGATCTTTGCGAACGAGATGCGGCGTGGGCCGGTGGATGTGGCGGAGGAAGTGCGCGCGGCCAAGAGTTGTCCTTCGAAGATACGCTGGAAGGTTGGCGCCAGCCCACCACAAGGCCAGCCACCGGGCAGGCTGACGAGCATTTGAGGGCGTACGCGAGGGGTAACCTTATCACAGCCGCCCCGGAGGACCCTATCTGCGGGTTCAAGTCCATGATGGCCGCGGCTGCTATCGGCCGGACAACTCAGATTCCGCCGAGCGCCGGCAGCGCCCCGGTGTCACTGACCGGGCCGGTCGTGCCCGGGTACGGCGGCCGGCCGGTGGCCCACCAGGCGATCTCATGACCCGTCCCGGTCACGGTCTCACCGCCCGGTCCGGGTGCGCCCCGTCCCGATGCGCCCTGTCCGGGTGCGCCGGTGCCTGGCCTGCCCTCGGGTGCGCCGAACTCCCAGGACCGGCCCAGATCGGCCGCCACGGCGCGGAACCCCGGCCCGGCGTAGCGCTGGGTGAGATGGTCCAGCAGCCGCACGGTGAACTCCGCGGGCCAATCGGCCGGCCCGTAACCCACATCCAGGCTGGCCCCAATGTCAGCGTGATGGATCTCCACCTCACGCTCCCGGGTGATCACCGCGGCGCCGACCGGATAGGTCCGCCCCGACCCGCGAATCAACTCGATCGCCGCGCCCCCCAGACCGGCGGGCAGCGCCAACACCGCCGCCTCAAACACACCGCCGGACTCCAGCAACCGGCCCCGGATCACCGCCGCCCCCCGCGCGGCCAGCTCCTCAATACCGGCGGTCCGGGCCTCAAACGAGGGGTACTGTGGCACCCGCTCACCCCTGGTCACACCTGCGACCGCACCGGCAATTGCCTCAGCGTTCAGGGCGAGGTGAGCCACGACGTGCGCGATGCTCCACCCGGGCAACGAACTGGGCCTGGTCCAGGAATCACCCGCCAGGGAATCAACGGTGCCGATCAAGCGCCGCGAGGCGGCACGAACGACTTCGACCGCGAGTGTGGGCTGGCTCACGAGGCCATCGTGCCACACCCGAGAGGGCCCAAACCCATGGGCGGCCGGCCAGGGCATCCTCGGCGCGGACCACCGCGGTGGTGGTCACCGCGGCGCGGGTCACGAAGTCGGTCAGTGACAGGCCCGTTTCCGCCAAAGTGTGTCTGATCAACGCGTCCCGTCACGCGGTCAGGCTCCGGGCCCGCTCTTATGGGCGGGTTCGAGGAGGCCGGTCACGTCATCAGCGCACGCCTGGCGGGCATACACAACGGGCGCCGATCGCGCCCCCGCCACGATCGATTAACGTCAGGCTCTGGCAGCTGGCCCTGTCCGGCAACGACTGCCTGACCGCTGACGACGCCGACTTCGCAGCCTGGCTCACCGGCTACGATGCCAAGTGGTCGGGCGGCCGCTGAGCGTGGGCTCGGCAACGGCGGATCAGTGTCGCCGGGGGCGGTGGTGGTTTCGTTCGTGGCCGGGTTGGGGTGGGGCTTGGGATTGGTAGTCGTGGCCGGTTGGGGTGTTGATTTGTACGGTGTGGCCGGGTCCGCCGGTGGTCTTCATGGTCCAGCCCCGGGCCTGTTTGGCGTGGTTGCAGGATTCGCATAGGCCTTGGCCGTTTTCGATGGTGGTCGGGCCGCCCTCGGCGGCGGGCGTGATGTGGTCGGCGTGCCGGATGGGGGCGTTGCACCAGGGCATGCGGCAGTACTGGTCGCGGTAGCGGAGGAACTGGGCCATTTGTTTGGGGAAGAGCCGTTGGCTGGATTCCATCGCGACCAGTTCCCCGGTTTCGGGGTGCCGGTAGAGCCGTTTGATGAAGACCTTGAGGTTGTTGTCCAGCGCACCGAGGACCAGTGCGCGGGCCAGGGCGGCCGGGATCGGCCCCCAGCCGGCGATCGAGGCCTCATCGGGGGCGCTCCCGGCGCCACCCGCACCGTGGGCGGTGGCCTCACTGTCGCTGCGGCCGGCCAGACCATCGGTGACTGGACTGCCATCAGCGGCTGGACCGCCATCGGCGACTGGACCGCTGTCGGCGGCGCTGTCGCTGCGGGCGCTCGCGCCATCGGCGACTGGACTGCCATCGGCGCGGGCGCCCGCTCCATCGGTGACTGGACTGCCATCGGTGACTGGACCGCTGTCGGCGCTGTTGCCGCGGGCGCTCGCGCCATCGGTGACTGGACTGCCATCAGCGACTGAACCGCCATCAGCGGCTGGACTGCCGTTGGGGGTCGGCTCGCTGCCGGGGGCGGGGCCGTCGTTGCTGGGGGTCGGCTTGTCGCCGGGGTTTGGGCCGTCGTTGCTGGGGGTCGTGTCGGGTAGGAGGCTGGTGTCGGGCATGATCAGCCCGACCGTGACTGGGACTACCGGCTGGCCGTCTTCGGTGGTGGTGGTGCCGGTGAGGCGGGTGACCAGGGTGTCGGCCATGACTTGGCCCCTGGAGCGGGGGTCTTCCGCTTTGCGGTGGCGTTCGGCTTCGGCGCGTAGGGATGCGTAGGCGGCCACGCCTTGGGCGAGTGGTAGTAGCGCGGTGAGGTAGCTCATGGCTTCTGGGGCGGGGCGCAGCCCGACGTAGCGTTCTGATTTGGCGCGTTTGCGGCGTTCCACCTCGGCGGCGGGGTCGGCCTGTATGGCCATCCGTTTGGCCGTGTTGATCGCGTCTTGGTCTGACATCGCGGTGAAGGCCTGGGTATCGGCGGCGAGTTCTTCATCGATGGCCAGCCGGTCTTCGAGGGTCAGTAGCTGGGTTTCCTTGGCGAGTTGGGTCATCCGGTATTCGGAGACCAGGCCGGCTCTGAAGGCGGCCATGGCGTTGGGGAGTTCGTGGGTGACCTTGGCTAGGCCGAGCTGGATCCGGGCATGGTAGGGGGATTCGCGGCGGGCGAGGGCGATCTGTTCGGGCACGCCTCGGCCGAGGTGGGCGGGGATCTCGCCGGCGGCCTTCTGCGCTTCGCGTTCGGCGGTGTCGAACGCGGCGGCGAGGCGGGCTTGCCGGGCGTGGGCGGCGTTGGCGAGCTCTTCGAGTGCGCGTAGTTCGTCGATCATCCCGGAACGGTCCCCGGACAGCCTGTAATCAGCGAGGTCGCGGGTCACCTCGCGCATCAGGGCGGCCCCGGGCACATCCCTTCGCGGGAGAGTGTCAACAGAGCCGTTTATGACGAACATATGTACGATTCTACACCATCCGCCGATGCTCTACAAGTCTCAAACCCGGTCAAACCGGTATTATTTCTAACTATCCTTATCCGGACATCGCTTCAGCACTCTGGCCGTCCTTCTCGTCTGTACCATGACTCTCAATGTTCACACGGGGTCACATGCGGTCCCACCAGTCACACCAGTCACATACCAGGGCATAAGCATCATCGTGTGGCAACAGGATCACCCG
>JAIRTY010000548.1 GCA_031254715.1 Nocardiopsaceae bacterium
GCCGGGCCGGCGGCCAGATCGCCGCTCTCGCCCGGGCCGGGGCGCTCGGCCCCGGCCTCCAGGTGGTGCATGCCAACTGCGCCTCCGCCCGGGAGATCGAGCAGCTCGCGGAGTCGGGAACGGCGGTCAGCGTGTCGCCGTTCAGCGAGCTCCTCATCGGGTACGGGCTGCCCCGCGCAGAGGAGTTCCTGGCCGCCGGCATCCCGGTCGGGCTGTCGGTCGACACCGCCGCGCTGACCGGCAACGGCGACATGTTCGCGATCATGAAGGTGACGCAGGCGATCGCCAACGGCCGGGCCGAGCAGGAGTTCGCGCTGACCGCCCGGCAGGTACTGGCGCTGGCCACCATCGAGGGCGCGCGCTCGCTGGGGCTTGACCGCATCACCGGCTCGCTCACCCCGGGCAAGCGCGCCGACCTCATCGTGGTCTCGCCCGCCGGGCCCAACCTGGGCATGGTGACCGATCCGGCACAGCTGCTGGTCACCGCGGCCCAGCCCGCGAACGTGGACACGGTGCTGGCGGACGGGCGGGTGCTCAAGCGCGGCGGCTCGCTCACCGGTCTTGACCCCGGCCGCGTCGGCGCGGGCGCCCGGGCCGCGCTGGCGGGCGTGCGTGACCGCGCGGGCGGGGACTGGTAGCCCAGCTCAGCGGGCCGGGCCGGGCCGGGGCGGGTGCTAGCGGGGGAGCGGGACCTGCCACACGATCGTGGTCCCGCCGCCGGGCTCGCCCGTCACCGCGAAGCTGCCGCCGAGCAACTGCGCCCGCTCCCGCATGTTCCGCAGCCCGCTGGCCCTGGCCACCGCGGACACGCCGCAGCCGTTGTCGGTGACCCGCAGCAGCAGGCCGGCGCCCGCGCTGACCGTCACCTCCACCGCCGAGGCCCCGGCGTGCCTGGCCACGTTCGACAGCGCCTCCCGCAGCACCGGCACCAGCTGCGCGGCGATGCCCTCGGGCACCGTGTCGATCGGCCCCCCGAAGCTGACCGACGGCGAGAACCCGAGCGGCCGCTCCGCCTCGGCGGCGAGCGCGAGGACCTGCGCCCGCACGCTCGCCGGCTGCCGCGGGCCCCGCCGCAGCGTGAAGATCGCCTCCCTGATCTCCTCGATCGAGGTGTCGAGCTCGGAGATCACCACGTCGATCCGCGCCGACATCTCCCCGCGCCCGGCCAGCGCGGCCGCGCCCTGCAGCGCCATCCCGGCGGCGAACAGCCGCTGGATGGCGCTGTCATGCAGGTCGCGGGCCATCCGGTCGCGCTCGGCGAGCACCTCCCGCTGGGCGCGGGCCGACACCAGCTCGGCCTCGGCCCGCAGCCGCTCGGTGACGTCGCGGACCACAGCGGCCAGGCCGGTCAGCGCGCCGCCGGCCTCCCGCATGGCGGACAGCGTGACCGCCACGTCGACCGGGGAGCCGTCCTTACGCTGCCCGCGCGAGTCGAACTCGACGGCCCGCTCGCCGGTCCGCAGCCGTGCCAGCGCGCCGTCGAACTCGCCACCGGGCAGGTCCGGCACCAGCTCCCGGGCTGACCGGCCGGTGATCTCCTCCGGCTGGTACCCGAACAGCCGCTCGGCTCCCGGATTCCAGGTCTGGATGACGCCGTCCGGCGTCAGCGCGAACATGGCGTCGTCGGAGGACTGCACGATCGCCGCCAGCCTGCCCGCCGCCTGCCGGGCGTCTGCCAGCTCGGCATGCATCGCGCTCAGGCCGCGGTTGGTCTCCTCGAGTTCCCGGTGCAGGCAGGCGATCTGCTCCCGGGCGGCGGCCAGGTCGGCCTCGGGCCGGCTGAGCGTCTCGCCCGGGCCGGCCCGCCCCCAGCCCGCCTGTCCCGTCATGGTCCCGGCTTCCTCACGTCCTGGGCTACGCCACGATGGCATTGTCCTGCCCCGCTGGTAGTCACGGTAGAGGGTGGATTAGCCAAGATCGTACCGGTTGCGGCCGCGGCCGGGGCTGCCGGGCCAGCCGGGAAATGCCTGGCCGGGAGGCACGGCGGAGGGCCACTGCGCGCGGTTGCCTGGCTGGCTGGCGAGCGGCCGGCCTGACGTCCTAGAGTCGGCATGTGACGGCGCCAGATGGGACTGCGGGCCTGCCCGGCGACGTGCCCGGCTGCCGGGTACTCGAGACTGTCGGCCGGGGCGGGTTCGGAGTCGTGTACCGCGCCCGCCAGGAGCGGCTGGGGCGGGATGTCGCCATCAAGATGCTGACGGTGCCTGGCCTCGGCGACGAGGCCGTCGCGAGGTTCCGCCGGGAGGCGGAATTACTCGCCCGGCTGACCGGCCACCCGAACGTGGTCACGGTCCTCGACAGCGGCGTCACCAGGTCCGGCCTGCCGTACCTGGTGATGCCCTTCTTCGAGCAGGGGTCGCTCGCCGACCGCCTCGCCCGCGAGGGCCCGCTGCCGGTCGGGGAGGTGCTCCAGGCCGGCGTGAAAATCGCCGGCGCGCTGGCGGCCGCGCACCAGGAAGGCATCCTGCACCGGGACGTGAAACCGCAGAACATCCTGGTCTCCCGGTACGGGGAGCCGGCCCTGGCCGATTTCGGGATCGCCCGGCTGCTGGACCAGGCGGACGCCGCCACCCGGTCCGGTGCCCTCACCCCTGATCATGCGGCCCCGGAAGTCCTGGACGGCCAGCCGTACGGGATTCCCGCTGACGTGTACTCCCTCGGTTCGACCCTGCACCAGCTGCTGGCCGGGAGGCCGCCGTTCCGGCTGGCGGCGGACGAGGGGCTGGCCCCGCTGCTGCTGCGCATCCTCACGGAGCCACCGCCCGCCATACCGCGGCCTGATGTCCCCCCGGCCCTGGCTGACGCGCTGCGGACCGCGCTGGCCAAGCAGCCAGCGGAGCGGTTTCAGCAGGCCAGTGACTTCGCCGCCCGGCTAAGGGAGGCGCAGGCCGGCCTTCCGGCCGCCGGCCTGGCACAGGTCCCGGCGGTCCGGCAGCCAGCCAGCGACGCGGGCTGGCCCCGGCCGGACGGGGCCGATGCCGCGTCCGCGGCGCCGGGGACAGCCGCGGGGTGGCGGCCTACGCCGCCGGACCCGGACCTGGCCGAGACCCCCGACCTGGCGGAAGCCGGGCGGCCCGCCGGGGCCGCCGCGACGGGCGGAGCGGGCCGGGACGAGACCATCGCGCGGCCCGGACGCGCTCCCCGGGCCGCGCCCGGCGCGCCAGGCCGCAGCCCGGGCCGCCGGCGGCGGGTGGCGGCCATGGCCGCGGCGGCGGTGATCG
>JAIRTY010000825.1 GCA_031254715.1 Nocardiopsaceae bacterium
CCCGCGGGCGTCCGGGATCGCCCCGCCCAGCCCCGCGGGCGTCCGGGATCGCCCCGCTTAGCTTCCGGCGCTGGTGGGGGGAGGCGGCTCGTGCGGGAGCTCGCGCAGCGCGGCGGCGAAACCCTCGGCGTCGCCGTCCGCGTCCCGCAGCAGGTACATCAGCGTGTGCTGGACCGCGTGCCGGTCCTGGCCCTGGTCCAGCAGCCGCTGCGCTGCCTCCCACAGTTCCGTCGGGTCGCCTGCCCAGAGCCGGTCGGCGAGCGCCAGGTGCCGGTCGAGGTGCTGACGGCTGGTGCCCTTGCCGTTGGCGTCGGAGTGGTCGGCCGCCAGCAGCAGCCGCCGGTCGGCGGGGCGGGCCGGGTCCAGGGTGGTCAGGTCCACCCCCCGGTGCCGGCCCCGCAGCACCGGGAACGTGAATGCGCGCCGGGGCAGCGCCTCCAGGTCGGCGTCCGGCAGCAGCCGTGCGACCAGGTCCGCGTCCAGGCCGAACGCCGACGGGTCGCGGTAGACCTTCGTGAAGGTCCCCATCGACTCGAACACGGCGTCCAGGGTGGCGGCGACGGCGCTGGGGCCCAGGCCCCGGCGGCGGCCGGTCCACCGCACCCAGGACGCCAGCACGTGCGGCATCGAGTGCTGCTCGGCGGGCGTCAGCATGACCTTCCGCGGCAGCCAGTCCAGCAGGAACGTCTCGGCCTTGGCCGGGCTCATCCGGAGCGGCCGGCCGAAATCCCGGTCGCAGCCATAGTCGATGATGTGGTCGGCGCACCGGCTGGCGGCGCTGCGGTCGGACAGGTCCTCGGCCTCGTCGGAGGCGAGGAACTCGACGACCAGCATGGCCCGCCGGTCCCTGCTCCAGGCCTGCCGCCGGGCGCCGGCCGTCTCCCACCGGGGGGCCGGTGCCTGCTGCCCGCCGCCATTGCCGGTGGTGCCGTCAGTGCCGGCGGCCCTGGCGCGGGCGGGGCCGGGCTTCCGCTCGCCCGCCGCCGGGGGCAGGGTCCGGATCCGGGCCCGGATGAACGCGTGATAGGACGCGAACGAGTCGCTGACCGGCGGGTCGGTCCGGCCGTCGGTGACCTCGAGCGCGGTCTCCAGCAGCCGCCGGGCGTGCGGGCCGTCGATCGGGCGGAAGCTGCCCTGGGCCGGGCTGCCGCCGTCGGCGCGGCTGCTCGCAACCGCCTCGCTGGCTGCCCGGCACCGCTCCAGCAGGGTGTCGACCTGTGAGGTCACCCACCCGTCCCGCAGCATTCCGCCGGTGTTGTAATCCACCACGGTCACCAGTGCGTGCGGTTCCGTGCCGGCGTAGCTGAACAGGCAGATCACTTCGTCGCGGTCCCCGAACAGGTCGGAGTTCAGGTAGCAGGCGTCGCTGGCCACCGCGCCGACGTGTTCCGCCCAGGCGGGGCGCGGCACCCCGCTGTCGATGAAGGCGAGCGCGGCCTTCTCGGCGCTGGCGGCCTGCCGGGGGGTGCCGAGGCAGGCGATCCCGGACAGCAGCGCCAGCGCGGCCGGTGTCTGCTGCCTGGCCGCGTACTCGACCAGGCCCTCACCGACCAGGATCTCGACGTCGGTGTTTCCGCCGGCGGCCACCCGCGGCCGGTGGCCCCACCAGGTGCCGAGCAGCTCGCTGACCATCAGTTCGGCGTCGAGCGGGCTGCGGACGGCGAGCAGCTCGCGCGCGGCCCGGAGCATCTCGGCAAACAGGGCATTCGGCGGGGGCTCGGGTGAGCGCGCAGGCCTAGGCGTCCGGCTGTGGCGCGGGTGCCCCGCGCCGCCGGAATTCCTGCGCTGGCTCTGCGAGCTCACATCCCTAGCTTTCCAGATCTGTGCCGATGCGTGCACGCTTCTGCCGCACCACGTACCTGCGGATGCTCCCACTGCGTAGCCGAGCGGACCCCGAAGAGCCGCCTGCCGGGCCACTAAGATGTGGGAGGCTTGGCCTTGATGCTTACCTCGACGACTGCGGTGCCGGCGCTGCCGCGGCCCGTGCTCGCGATGCAGCGCCGGACGGATGGCCCCGCGTTATCGCGTTGCTGCCGATAGCCTGCTTGTGTCCGCAGTGAGCAGGAAGGAGCCGTGCATGGCTGGCTCACTCACTGGACCCGGTTCACGCGATGAGCGCTGACACGTCCGTACCGCAGCCGCGCATGTCCGGCCTGGACGTGTCGGACTCGGCGCTGCTCGCGACCCTGCTGCGGGAAGCGCCGATCGGGTTCGCCTTCTTCGGCACCGACCTGCGCTTCCGGCGGATCAACCGGAGCCTGGCCCGGCTGTCGGGCCGGAACGGTTCTGATCACCTGGGATTGCTGCCGTCCGAGGTCTGGCCGGAGCCGGTGGCCGGCCCGGCCGAGGCCGCCATCCGGCACGTGCTCTCGGGCGACCAGCCCCTCATGCTCGCCGACCAGCAGGTCTCGGTGGCCTCGCCGGCCGGGGGGAGCGCCCCCGGCCCGGCCGGCACGTCCGGCCCGGTCAACGGGGCGGCCACCCGCGACGGCAGCGGGCCGGCGGCGGCCGCGGCCCAGCCGCAGGTCCGCCACTGGGCATTCTCCTGGTTCCCGTCCCACGATCCGGACGGCGACGTCTCCGGGGTGGCGCTGATCGCGGTGGATGTCACCGACCGCCGCAACTCGGAGGAAGCCGTCCGCCGGAGCGAAGAGCGCTACCGCTCCCTGGTCCAGGCCGGCGCGCAGGTGGTCTGGGTCGCTACCCCGGCGGGCGAGATCGCGGAGGACTCGCCCGAGTGGCGCTGGATCACCGGTCAGGAGCTGGAGGAGTACCTGGGATCGGTCAGCGCCAGCGCCCGCAGCGCGTTCCGGACCCGGCCCATGCCGGCCGCGGCGGTCAGCCCCTTGCCCATCACGTCCCCGGCCGCGACCGCCAGCCGCCCGTCCGGCAGCCGGAACGCGTCGTACCAGTCGCCGCCGATCTCCATGTTCCTGGTAACCGGCAGGTACCGGGCATCAAGCACGATTCCCGGCACGCTGGGCAGCTGATCCGGCAGCAGGCTGCGCTGCAGCGTCTCGGCCGTGCTGTGCTCACGCTCGAACAGCGAGGCCCGCTCGACCGCCAGCGCGCACTGGCCCGCCAGCGCCTCCAGGAACACCCGCTCCTCGTCAGTGATCTTCCTGGGCCGGCTGAACGAGAACCGCAGCGCCCCCAGCGGCGCGCCCGCGGCCAGCAGCGGCATCCCCACCCAGGCGTGCTCGTCGCTGTGGGACAGGAACAGGTCCACGTCGGCGATGCCCTCAAACTGCCTGCGCAGCCCGTCCGGATTCTCGATCAGCAGCGGGCGGCGGCTGGTGATCGCCAGCGTGATGACGCTGGGCACGTCCAGCGGGATGTCGCCGGTCGGCGCGCCGGGGCTGTCGGGCAGCCCGCCGGGGTTGATCGTGCGCACCCGCAGCCGCTCCTGGTCCAGCAGTGCCACCGCGGACCGGTCAGCCCCGATTGCCGACCGGCCGACCTCGGTGATGACCTCGACCACCTGCTCCACCGTGAGCGCCTCGGCGAGCATCGACGTCGCCTGCTGCAGCCGCGCGGTGCGCAGCGCCGCGGCCGACAACTGCTCGGTGAGGCGGCCGCGCATCTCCTCGGCTTCCCGCTGCGCGGTCACGTCGGTGCTGGCGCCGACCCACTCGATGATCGAGCCGTCGCGCTCGATGGGCACCGCGCGGACGTCGTAGTGGCGGTAAGAACCGGCCTTGGTACGGGCGCGGTAGCGGCTGTCGAAGACCCTGCCTGCCCGGACGCAGTCCCGCCACTCGCGCTCCACCCGCTCCCTGTCCTCCGGGTGGATCGCGTCCAGCCACCCGCTGCCCAGGTACTCCTCCAGCTCCGGACCGGTGATCCAGCGCCACTCGGGCGAGTCCTCCGCGA
>JAIRTY010000743.1 GCA_031254715.1 Nocardiopsaceae bacterium
GCCCTGACGCTGCAGCGCAGCCTGCTGCCATCGGACCTGTCCGCACCGGCCCCGATCGAGGTCAGCCACCGTTACCTGCCCGGCAGCCAGCTGATCGAGGTGGGCGGCGACTGGTACGAGTCCATCGCGCTGCCGGGAGCCCGGGTGGCGCTGGTGGTCGGCGACGTGGCCGGGCACGGCGTGCGGGCCGCGGTCACCATGGGCAGGCTGCGGACCGCCATCCGCACCCTGGCCATGCTCGAACTGACGCCGGCCGAGTCGCTGCACCAGCTCAACGAGATCATGGAGCTGATGGGCGAGCGCGAGCCCCACTTCGCCACCTGCGCCTACGCGCTCTACGACGCGGTGACCGGCAGCTGCGAGATCGCTTCGGCCGGGCACCTGCCGCCGCTGCTGGTGCCGCCGGACGGGAAGGGCCAGTTCCTTGACCTGACCCCGGCCCCGCCGCTGGGGGTGGGCGACGGGCTGGTCAGCAGCAAGACGTTCGAGGTGGAAGACGGCAGCCTGCTGGTGCTCTACACGGACGGGCTGGTGGAGAGCCGGGGCTGCGACATCGACGAGGGCCTGGCCCGGCTGCAGTCCACGTTCGGCTCCGACTCCGCCGAGCTGCCGGTGGAAGATCTCTGCAAGGCCGCGCTGTCCAGCGCCTACGCCGACCACCAGCGGGACGACATCGCCGTGCTGGTGGCCCGGCTGCACCGGATCGAGGCCGGCCATCAGCAGGAGTGGACCCTGCCCAGCGAGCTCACCTCGGCACGGGAAGCCCGGTCACTGGTCCGCGAGCCGCTGGAGAAGTGGGACCTGGCCAGCCTGCTGCCCACCACCCAGCTGCTGGTCTCTGAGCTGGTCACCAACGCGATCCGGTACACCAGCGGCGAAGTGACGCTGCGGCTGGTGCTGGAGTCGTCGCTGACCTGCGAGGTGCTGGACAGCTCGCCCGCCCTGCCCCGGCTCCGCCACGCGGCTGGCGACGACGAGCGCGGCCGGGGGCTGCAGATCGTCAGCCAGCTCAGCCACCGGTGGGGGACCCGGCGCACGCCGTCGGGCAAGGTGGTCTGGTTCGATCAGCTGGTGCCGCGGGATGACGGCGCCCGCCCGGAGCCGGCCAGCCCGAACGGCGCACACCCGGACGCCGGCGCAGACGCTGGCGCTGTCGCACACCCGGACTCCGGCGCAGACACAGGCGCTGTTGCACACCCGGACTCCGGCACACCCCCGGACGGCGGCGCTTCCGCGGATGGCGGCGCACGCCGGGACGGTGCCTCACGCCGGGACGGCGGCACCCGCCGGGACGGCGGCGCACGCCGGGGGAAGCCCAGCCCGAACGGCCGCCGCCCGCAGCGCTCTCGCTAGTCCGGCCGGGCAGGCCACCCCAACCGGCCCGCCGATGCCCGCGGCTAGGCCCCCCGGATCGCCCGCAGTGACTCGCGCAGCGAGCCCATGGTGGCCAGCACCGCCGAGGGCTCGTACCCGCAGTGCGCCATGCAGTTCGCGCAGCGCGGGTCCTTGCCCCGGCCGTAGGAATCCCAGTCGGTGGTCTCGATCAGTTCCCGGTACGTCTTCGCGTACCCGTCGGCCATCAGGTAGCAGGGCCGCTGCCAGCCCAGCAGCGAGTAGGACGGGATCCCCCAGGCGGTGCAGCCGAAGTCGGCCTTGCCCTCCAGGAAGTCCAGGAACAGCGGCGTGTGGTTGAGCCGCCACCGCTTCCGGTTACCGCCGGCGAAGACCTTCCTGAACAGTTCCCTGGTCTCGGTGACACCGAGGAAGTGCTCCTGGTCCGGTGCCTTTTCGTAGGCGTAGGCCGGCGAGAGCTGCATCTCGTCGATCCCGAGGTCATCGTTCAGGTAGTTCAGGACGTCGATGACGCTCTGCGGGCTGTCGGTGGTGAAGAACGTCGAGTTGGTGTTGACCGTGAAGCCGCGCTGCTTCAGGTCCCTGATCACCGCCACCGCCTCGTCGAACACGCCCTCCTTGCAGACCGACTCGTCATGCCGCTCCCGCAGCCCGTCGATGTGCACCACCCAGGCGAAGTACGGGGACGGCTGGAACTTGTCGATCTTCTTCGGCACCAGCAGCGCGTTCGTGCACAGGAACACGAACTTCTTGCGGGCGATCAGCTGCCGCACGATCTCGTCGATCTGCGGGTGCATGAGCGGCTCGCCGCCCGCGATGGACACCATCGGGGCGCCGGACTCCTCGACCGCCGCCACCGCCTGCTCCACCGGCATCCGCTGCTTGAGCAGCGTATGGGGCTGCTGGATCTTGCCGCAGCCCGCGCACTTGAGGTTGCAGGCGAACAGCGGTTCGAGCTCGACCAGCAGCGGGAACTTCTCTCGCCTGGCCAGCTTCTGGCGGAGCAGGTAGCTCCCGATCCGCAGGCTCTGGCGCAGCGGCATGCTCATTGGGCCCTGACCTCCTTGGGCAGGCTGAACCTGATGTTCTCGGTAGTGATCACTCGCTCGTTGACGTCGACCGGGCCGAGGCCGCCAAGGGCGGTCACGATGTCCCCGACCAGCGCCGGGGGCGCGGAGGCACCCGCGGTGATGCCGATCGTGGACACCCCGGCCAGCCAGCCGAGCTGGATGTCGGCAGGACTGTCGATGAGGTAGGCGGGGGTACCGGCCCGCTGGGCGGTCTCGACCAGCCGGACCGAGTTGGACGAGTTGGCCGACCCCGCCACCAGCACCAGGTCGGACTCAGTGGCAATGGCCCGGACCGCCTGCTGCCGGTTGGTGGTGGCGTAGCAGATGTCGTCGCTGCGCGGGCCGCGGGTGGCGGGGAACCGTTCCCGCAGCACCCCGGCGACCTCCGTGGCCTCGTCCACCGCCAGCGTGGTCTGCATGAGGTAGGCGACCTTCGACGGGTCGTGCGGCGCCAGCTTGCCGATGTCGTCGGCGGACTCCACCAGTGCCATGGCCTCCGGCGCCTCGCCCAGCGTGCCCTCGACCTCCTCGTGCCCGGCATGGCCGATCAGCGCCACCAGATACCCCTCGGCGGCGAACCGGCGCGCCTCGGCGTGCACCTTGGACACCAGCGGGCAGGTGGCGTCGACAGCGGTCAGGCCGCGCCGCTCCGCCTCCGCCCGGACCTGCGGCGACACGCCGTGGGCGGAGAACACCACCCGCGCGCCGTCCGGCACCTGGTCCAGCTCGTCCACGAAGATCGCGCCCCGCTGCTCCAGGCTGGCCACCACGTGGGTGTTGTGCACGATCTGCTTGCGCACATAGACCGGCGGCCCGTGCTGGTCGAGCACCTTCTCGACGATCTCGATCGCCCGCTCCACCCCGGCACAGAACGACCGCGGCCCGGCCAGCAGCACCCGGCGCGGCGCGGCGGCTGCCGCCCACGCGGCCAGCGCGGGGCCTGCCGCCCGCAGCGACCGCAGCGCGGCCAGCCCGCCGGTCAGCACGCCCGGGCTGAGCAGCGGGTGACCGGGGGTGTCGGACACCGCCCGCAGCACCGCCACCGGCCGGCCCTCGGCGGCCGCCGCCAGCGGCGCCGACTCCAGGTCGGCTACCAGCGCCCCCGACTCAGCCAGCCGCTGCCGCTCCCGGCCGCCCGCCAGCCTGCCGGTGGTGATCACCCGGCCCGTCCTGGCCGGCAGCCCGGCCCGCTTCAGCTCGCCTGCCAGCAGCGGCGCGGACGGGCAGGGCACCGTCGTGGTGCCGTCGGTGACCTCTGACGCGACCACCAGGTCCCCTGGCGCCAGGTCCGCGGCCAGCCCGCCACCGGTACCGGCCACCGCGAGCATTCCGAACGGGTTGTCCCGGAGCCGGTCGGCCTGCCGCCCGGCCCGGCGCGGCCCATAGCCGGTCGCAGCGACCCGTCCGCCGGAGCCGAGCCCGCGCCGCACGGCCCGGGCTTCCAGCCGCAGCGGCGCGCAGACCAGCAGTCCGGCGGGTCCCTGCCCGGCCGGGGTGCGGGGGGATCGGCCCCCCGAGTCGACAGAGCCTTCGGCGGCCGGCGAAACGGCTGCTGTCATGCCTCCCCCTTCAGGTAACGGCCGAGCGCGGACAGCGGGAACATCTGCCGGTACAGGTGGTAGTTGATGTAGAAGTCGCCAGGGAACCCGGTGCCGGTGTACTGCGGCTCATCCCAGGTCCCGTCCTCGTGCTGGGTCGCGGCCAGCCACCGGATGCCGGCCTGCACGGCGCTGGAATGCCCCTCCGGGGGGGTGTGGGGGGGTCGCCCCCCCGAGCTAGCACCGGCGGCGAGCAGCGCGAGCAGTGCCCACGCGGTCTGGGAGGCGGTGGACGTGCCCTGCCCCGCCAGCCCGGGGTCGTCATAGGAGCGCAGGTCCTCGCCCCAGCCGCCGTCCGGGTTCTGGTGCGCCTCCAGCCAGGCGACGGCGCGCCGGATGACGGGCTTCTCCGGCCGCACCCCGGCGGCGACCAGGGCCGGCACGACCGCCCCGGTCCCGTACACGTAGTTGGCCCCCCAGCGGCCGAACCAGGAGCCATCGTCCTCCTGCGCCCGCAGCAGCCACACCACGCCCCGCCGTGCCGCCCGGGTGCCGGCCATGCCCTCGGCCGCCAGCGCCTCCACGATGTGCGCGGTGACGTCGGCCGACGGCGGGTCGGTGACCGCCCCGAAGTCGCAGAACGGCAGCCGGGCGGGCATGGGCGAGGTGTTGTCGGCGTCGAAGGCGCCCCAGCCGCCATCCCGGGACTGCATGCCGACGAGCCAGCGCAGCCCGCGGCCGATCGCCGGGTGCCGGTCGGCCGACCGGGCGCCTCCGGCCTCGGTCTGCCGCAGCGCCAGGATCACTTCCGCGGTGTCGTCCAGGTCCGGGTAGATGTCGTTGTCGAACTCGAACGCCCAGCCGCCCGGGTCCAGCCGGGGCCGGCGCACCTGCCAGTCACCGGGGCCTGGCACCTCCTCGCCGATCACCCAGGCCGCTGCCCGCTCCAGCGCCGGGTGGCCGGGCGGCAGTCCCGCATCGGACAGCGCGATCATCGCCAGCACCGTGTCCCAGACCGGGGACTGGCAGGCTTCCAGCCGCCGCACCGGCCCGTCCGGCGTGTCCTCGGTGATGATGAACCGGCGCAGGCCCGCCAGCCCCCGCTGCATCACCGGGTGATCCAGCCGGTAGCCGAGCAGGTGCAGCGCCATCAGCGAGTACACCCAGGGCGGCTGGATGCCGCCCCAGCAGCCGTCCCGTTCCTGCCTGGCGATGATCCAGTCGGTGCAGCGGCGGATCGCTGCCCGGCGGATGGCGGCGGGCGGCTGGGTCCGCAGGCCGTAGCGGTGGTAGGCGTGCAGCGCCTGGTCCAGCCGGCCGAAGAACATGTCCCAGCCGGACTGCGGCCCGGCGGCCGGTGCCGGCGCCGCCGCGCCGTCGCCGGCCTGATCTGGCCACAGCTCGTCCAGGGTGATGGGGAACGGCCGGACCGGCCGCAGCGAGCAGATGATCGTCAGCGGGACGATCGTCTGCCGGGCCCAGCAGCCCCAGTCGTAAATGTTCAGCGGGAACCAGGCGGGCAGGTAGATCATCTCCGGCGGCATGACCGGCAGGTCGTCCCAGGACCACTGGCCGAACAGGGCCAGCCAGACCCGGGTGAACACGCGGCTGGCAGGGATGCCGCCGCGGGCCCTGATCCAGCCCGCCGCCCTGGCCATGGCCGGCTCGCCGGCCCGGTGCCCGGCCAGCTTCAGCGCGACGTACGCCTCCACCGTGGTGGACAGGTCACCGGGACCGCCGAAGAAGTTCGCCCAGGTGCCGTCATCGCGCTGGCTGGCGGCGATCCAGCGGGCCGCGGCCGCGGTCTCCTCCTCGGTGCGGATCCCGAGGAACTCCCGCAGCAGCAGGTCCTCGGCGTCCATGGTGACGTTGGTTTCGAGCTCGCCCTGCCACCAGCCCTGCTCGTGCTGCAGGCTCAGCAGGTGGTCGCGCGCCCGTTCCAGGGCGGCACGGGCATCGCCAGCAGCGGCCTGGCGGCCGCTGCTGGCCTGCGTCACGGTCAACGCCCCTCCTCTGCCGGCGCACTCACCACTGGCGCTCCGTGATGAACTCCGCGATGCCGGCGAACTCGGCCCGCACGTCCTCGGGCATGTCGGTCTCGGCCAGGCACTTACGGGCGGCGGCGAGCTGCGCCGCGGCCTCAACCTCGGTCCAGCTCCGGCCGCCGGCGTCCGCGACCAGCCGGGCCGCCCTGGCCACCTGCGCGTCGTCCATCGGCTCGGGACTGGCGAGCAGCCCGGCCAGTTCCGTGGCCGCTGCCGTGCCGCTGGCCAGCGCGGCCACGATCGGCAGCGACTTCTTCCTGGCCCGCAGGTCAGAACCGGCCGGCTTGCCGGTGCGCTCCGGCGCGCCCCAGATCCCCAGCAGGTCGTCGGTGAGCTGGAAGGCCTGCCCCACGTGCGCCCCGAACCCGGCCAGTCCCATCGCGAGCGAGGCCGGCGCCCCCACATGGATGGCGCCGATGCTGCACGCGCACGCCATCAGCGCGGCGGTCTTGTCGCCTGCCATCTCCTGGCACTCGGCCAGCGTGACGTCGTCCCGCTGCTCGAACGCAAGGTCAGCGCCCTGCCCGGCGATGAGCCGCTGCACAGCGGCTGACAGGCAGCGGGCCGCCCACAGCCCGTTCGGCGCGCCCGCCTCCAGCAGGATCTCCTGGGCCAGCGCGAGCAGCGCGTCCCCGGCCAGGATGGCGGCTCCGGTGCCGTAGACGGTCCAGGCGGTCGGCCGGTGCCTGCGCTCGGTGTCGCCGTCCATGATGTCGTCGTGCAGCAGCGAGAAGTTGTGCACCAGTTCGACCGCGACGGCTGCCGGCACCCCGCGCTCGGCGGGCTCCATGGCCGCCCGGGCCGACAGCAGGGCCAGCGCCGGGCGCAGCGCCTTGCCGCTCCCGGCCGGCTTGCCGCCCGGCCCCGGCTTGCCGGTGCCTGCGAGGCCGAGGTGGTACTCGGCCACCTGCCGCACATCGGGGCTGAGCCTGGCCACGGCCGTGGCCATGGCCGGGCCGACCAGGTCGCGGGCGGTCTCCACGCCTGCCGGTATGACGGCGGTCATGCCACCGCCCCCACGCCAGGCTCCGGCCGGGCAGTCATCCCGGCCAATCCCCGCCGCAGCTGCCTCGCCGCGTTGAGTCCGCTTCGCACGGCACCCTCCATCGTGTCGGGCCACCCGGTATCGGTCCACGCGCCGGCGAGCACCAGGCCCGCGTGCGCAGTCTGGCTGCCGGGGCGGAGCATCTCAC
>JAIRTY010000761.1 GCA_031254715.1 Nocardiopsaceae bacterium
CATGCGGGTAGCGCTGGCACGGGAGCTGGGCGGGATCGACAGCGTGACGCTGGCTGAGCTGCCGGACCCGGCACCCGCGCCGGGACAGGTGCTGGTGCGGGTGCACGGCGCGGGCGCCGGCCCGTGGGACGTCGGGTTCCTCGGCGGCGGCTTCCCTGGGATCGCGCTGCCGTTCGTGCCCGGGCAGGAAGTCGCCGGCGTCGTCGAGGCGGCCGGCGAGGGGGCCGGCGAGGGGGCCGGCGTCCAGCCGGGCGAGCGGGTGTACGCGAGCCTGTTCCCGGCAGGGGGCGGGTTCGCGGAGCTGGCGCTGGCGTCCGCTGACCGGCTGGCTCCCATGCCCGGCGGGGTGAGCTTTGAGGAAGCGGCGGGGCTGGTGATCGGCGTCGGGACCGCGTATGAGGGCCTGGTCGACCGGGGGCGGCTGCGGGCCGGCGAAACCGTGCTCATCACCGCCGCGGCTGGGGGCGTAGGCAGCGCCGCCGTGCAGATCGCGGCGGCCGTTGGCGCCCGCCCGCTGGGCGTGGCCAGCCCGCGCAACCACGACTACCTGCGGGGCCTGGGCGCCAGCGAGGCGTTCGACTACCACGTCGCCGGCTGGGCCCGGCAGGTCCGGGCCGCGGTTCCCGCCGGCGTCGACCTGCTGCTGGACTGCGCCGGGGGCCAGACCCGCGACCAGGCCGTCGGCGCGGTCCGCGACGGCGGCCGGGTGATCTCGATAATCCTGCAAGGTCTGCCAGCTCAGCTGGAGCGGGGCATCAGCGGCGAATCATTCGCCGCCCACGGCGGCCGTGAGCGGCTGGCGGCACTCAGCCGCCTGGTCGCCGCCGGCACACTGCGTCCCCAGGTCGAGGCGGTGCTGCCGCTGGAGCAGGCCCGCGAGGCGCTGCGGCGGGTCGCGGGCGGCCACACGCGCGGCAAGGTCGTGCTGCGCATCGGCCGGTAGCGGCGCGGTCCCGGCCCGGTGAAACAAGCGGGTGCCCCGGCCGGCGGAGCCGGCCGGGGCACCCGCGGCACCAGGTGCCGCTGACTGGACCCGTCAGCAGGGGTTGTTGCTGAGGATCTGCCGGAAATCGTTGAACCGCGACGAGAACGTGGCCGGGCCGCTCGCGTAGTTCAGCCTGAGCAGCGGCCCATATTCCGCCTGTGAGGTGCCGCCGAAGGTGTTGGTGGTGCCCGGGATGTTCGCGCCGCCTTCCTGCCAGGCGCACTTCCCGAGGCCGGATGCGCTCGTGGTCGTGAAGATCGGGTAGAAGCTCGCCCCGTTGGGCGGGTTCACGCAGCCGGCCCCGGTGCTCCGGTTGCAGTTGTTGTTGCTGCTGGCGGAGGGATCCTCGATCCGTGGCAGGTCGGCCTCGAACGCCACCTGCGAGAACCGCTGATTCCCGTTGAACCGCGGGCTGGTGAAGGTGATCGGGTCCGGGGTGTTGGCGCTGCCCGGCCAGGCAGCAGCCGTGTACTCGGGCCCGTCGAAATCAACATCGGTCCCGATGCAGCCGCTGACGTTGACGAGCAGGCTCTGCGAGCCGGCGAAGCACCCGGCGTCGTCGGAGTCGGGGATGGTGGTGCCGCCCTCGGTCACGCCGGCGGTGGTGCAGGTGCCGTTGCCGGTGTTGACCTGGGCGCAGTACTCGAAGTGCCCGATCTCGTCGGACATGGCCACGTTGTAGGAGTGCGCGGCCCACGGCACCCGGGTGTCAGGGCCCGAGGTCGAGTACATCGGGTGGAACGCGTACGGAGCAGAGTTACAGGTGCTCGAGCCCGGCTGGTAGAGCACCTGGCCGAACCCGTTCCGGGTGCTGGCCGTCATGAAGCCGTGCTGGCCGGTGCTGAGGTCGCGCAGCTGCACCTGGAATCCGGCCCCGGTGTCGTGCAGGGACACGCTGATCTTGTCACCCGAGGACATGAACAGGTCCTTGGTCGGATCCGGCGTGAAGGTCTGGGCCGTCGCCTTGGTCGGGTCCGGCGGCCCCTGCGGGATGCCGTTGCGGGTGATGAAGGCGAAGTTGACCGGCTCGATGCCGACGGTGCTCAGGCAGGCGTTGTTGTTGTTCACGCCGGCCGAGTTCTGGTTCAGGCTGTCGATGGTGAGCGCGGCGCACCACTTGCTGGCGTCACAGCTGACGCCAGCGGGCCACGGCGCCCAGCCCGGCGGGTAGAACTGCATCTCCATGAACGCGGCGCCCGGGTGCTTGCCGAGGAACCGCGGCGAGTTCGGGTCGGTGCTCTCGGCGATGTTGGAGTCGGAGTTCGGCTTGCAGGTCTGGCTGAACTCCGGGAACGACTGGGTGTCGCACATCGCCATGCCGAACCAGAACGCCGGGTGCTGCTGGAAGTTCCAGGTGCCGCCGGTCCCGTCCGTCTTCGGCTGCAGGGCCGGGTCCTTGGGCAGCCGCAGCTGGTAGGTGTTGTTGTCACCAGAGCCCCGCTGGTTGCTGTAGAACAAGGTCGAGGGCTCGTCGTGGCCGACGTACCAGGGCGTGTGCCCGGCCGACGCGGTGGTCCGGCCGTTCACGTCCACGCAGTTGAAGTTCGCGACGCCGCCGCAGTACAG
Organism: Nocardiopsaceae bacterium; assembly: GCA_031254715.1. Classification (GTDB taxonomy): domain Bacteria; phylum Actinomycetota; class Actinomycetes; order Streptosporangiales; family Streptosporangiaceae; genus JAIRTY01. The sequence goes on from JAIRTY010000761.1 coordinate 2,552, forward strand.
CGCCATTTTCGAGTTGCTGTGCAGGTATTTCTGCTGCCAATCAGTGTCGGAGGGGCCGTTCGAGCGGGCCGCCGTGTGCGCGGCCGGCCGCGCCTGGCTGGCCAGCGCAGGCGCCCCCCCGGCTGCCAGTACTAAAACTGTGGCAGGGGCGATGATCGCCCATAGCCGATGCCGTCTTCCCATGCCTATTCCTCCGTCTCTGCTGCGATGGTTCTCACCGCGCGCCCCAGTATCGTCCCGCCGTCAGCGATTGCGAAGTACCCGCTGAGGTTCGATTCCGGAAATCCGCCCGCGTCGCCCGCGTCCCGGCGGCGGCCCGCCGCCGCGGCGTCACCTGGCACACTGAGTTGGCATGGACGGTGGTGCGGAAGCGGTCATCGACCTGGCCGCGGTCAGCGCGAACGTGGCGGCCCTGCGGGAGCACGTCCGCGGCGCCGCGGTCATGGCCGTGGTCAAGTCGGACGGGTACGGGCACGGCATGACCGAGGCGGCCCGGGCCGCCGTGGCCGCAGGCGCGCAATGGCTGGGCGTCAACCGGCCGTCCGAGGCGCTGGCGCTGCGGGAGGCGGGAATCACCGCCCCGGTGCTGTGCCTGCTGGCGGCGGCGGACGCGCCGCATGCCGACGCCATCCGGGCCGGCGTCGACCTGTCCGCCGGGTCCGTGCCGCTGGTCACCAGGATCGCCGCCGCGGCCGGGCAGGCTGGCCGCCAGGCCCGGCTGCACCTGAAGGTGGACACCGGCATGTCCAGGGGCGGCGCCACGCTGGCCGACTGGCCCGCCCTGCTGGCCGCCGCGCTGGCGGCCGAGGCCGCTGGCCAGGTCCGGATCACCGGCATCTGGTCCCACCTGGCCTGCGCGGACATCCCCGGGCATCCGGCGACCGAGGCGCAGCTGACGGCGTTCGGCGAGGCGCTCGCGCTGGCGGACAAGGCCGGCGCCCGGCCGGAGGTGCGGCACCTGGCCAACACCCCGGCCACCGTCACCCTCCCGGAGACCTGGTTCGACCTGGTCAGGACCGGAGGCGGGGTGTTCGGCCTGGCCACCCTGCCGGGCGGGGCCCCGCCCTGGCTGCGCCCGGCGATGACGGTGCGGGCCCGGCTGATCCAGGTCAAGCAGGTGCCCGCCGGGACCGGCGTGTCGTACGGGCACCGGTATCACACGGCGGCCCCGGCCACGCTCGGCCTGGTGCCGCTCGGGTACGCCGAGGGCGTTCCCCGCTCTGCCTCGGGCGCGGCCGCCATGTGGTGCCGCGGCCGCCGGTGGGCGATCTCCGGCACCGTGTGCATGAACCAGTTCGTGGTCGACTTCGGTGCCGAGCCCGCCGCCGAGGGCGATGAAGTCGTCCTGTTCGGCCCCGGGGACGACGGCGAGCCCACCGCCCAGGAGTGGGCCGATGCGCTCGGCACCATCTCCTATGACATCGTGACCAGGTTCGCCGCCCGGCTGCCCCGTAGCTACCGGACGGTAGCATCGGACCAGGGGTTACCCCCGGGGCTGGCAGCCCTGGCAGGCACGCCGGCCGGGTGATGGAGGTCCAGTGGCGGACTGGCGGCGGATAACCGGCGCGGCGGGACTGGCCGCCGGCGCCGCGGCGGCTGGCGCCGGGGCGGTGGTGGCGGCCGAGCGGATCGCCCTGAGCCGGCTGCGCGGGCAGGCGGACCGGGCCAGCGCGGAGCCGCTCGGCACGCTGCGCGGCCGCCCGCTCACCGTGCTCACCGGCGACGGCGTGCCGCTCCACGTGGAACTGGACGGGCCCGAGGACGCGCCGGTCAGCATCGTCTTCTGCCACGGCTACACGCTGAACCAGGACTGCTGGCACTTCCAGCGCCGGGACCTGGCCGGGCAGCGGCTGGTGTTCTGGGACCAGCGCGACCACGGCCGGTCCGGCAGGTCCGCCCGCGGCAGTGCCAGCGTCCCGCAGCTGGGCGCCGACCTCGCCACCGTGCTCGCGGCCACGGTCCCCGGCCGCACCCCGGTGGTCCTGGTGGGGCACTCCATGGGCGGCATGACGATCATGGCGCTGGCCGCTCAGCACCCGGAACTGTTCGGCCGCAAGGTGGCAGGTGCGGTGCTGGTGTCCACCGCGGCCCGCGGCCTCGGCGGCGGCAGCCCGTGGATGCCGGGCCCGCTGCGGCCGGTGATCAGCCGGGCGCTGCCGGGAGTGCTGAGCGGCGCCGCCAAGGGCGGCCGGGCGGCGCTGGTGGACCGCGGCCGCCGGGCCTCGGCCGACCTGGCGTTCCTCGGCACCCGGTACATCGGCTTCGGGGACAGCGGGACCAGCCCGGCGGTGGTGAACTTCCTCGCCGACATGATCGCCGACACCCCGATCGAGGTGATCGCCCAGTTCAGCCGGGCGCTGATGGAGTGCGACATGCGGGATTCACTGCCGGTGCTGGGGCGGGTGCCGGTCACGGTCATGGTGG
>JAIRTY010000787.1 GCA_031254715.1 Nocardiopsaceae bacterium
GTCCCTTGTCGAGAGCCCCGCCTTTTACCCGTATCTGTCCGGTCGGCGCAACCTGGAGTTGCTCGGCAGGTACATCGGAGTACCGCGAGCCGAAGTTGGCCCCCTGCTCGAACTGGTCGCTCTTGACGAGGCGGGAGATAGTCGCTATCGCACCTACTCGCTGGGCATGAAACAGCGGCTCGGCGTGGCTGCCGCCCTGCTCGGGGACCCAGAACTGCTGATTCTCGACGAGCCAGCAAACGGGCTCGACCCGGCCGGCGTCGCGGTCATGCGCGACATGCTCAGGACCCTGGGCGGTTCCGGCCGCACCGTCCTGCTCTCCAGCCACCTGCTCGACGAGGTGGCGCAGATCTGCGATCGGGTGTCCATCCTGGACGCAGGACGGGTCGTGGCTGATGGCACCTTGGCCGACGTGCGGCTGGCCTGCGGCACTGGCCAGCGGATCGTCGTCAAGGCCGCGCCGCTCGCCGAGGCCGCCCGGCTCGCGCGGGAGCTGCCCGGTGTCGCAGCGGTCACCACGCACGCTGACCGGCTTGAGCTGACCATGGATACGGGCCAGGCATCCGCCGTCACCCGCGCGCTGGTACAGGCGGGCATCGCCGTCCATGAGCTCACGGCCACCGGGCCTTCGCTCGAACAAGCCTTCCTGCAGTTGACCGGTGGCGCCCTTGCCGCGAGGCAGAGCAGCTCTTCGGAGGTGTCCAGATGATGACCATTAGCACCGAGTTGCACGTTCTGCGGCACAGGCCTGGACCGAAGATCATGATGGCGATATGGTGCGCGCAGATCATAGTCTTCGCCTACCTGATCTCCTACTTGATCTACCGGTTCGTCCCCAGCCTGAGTGCGACCCAGGCAGCCCAGATCCATCGCGCCCTGCTCCCGTCTCAGCTGGGCACGCAGGTACTGGACTCGATGCCGATATACGGCGGGCCAGTGATGCTGATCATCGGGGCGCTGGTCGGCGGCGGCGACTACCGGTGGGGAACGCTGCGGACCATCATCGCCCGGCGCCCGGATCGGGTCAGCATCCTGCTCGGCCGGGTCGGCGCGCTGACTGCGGTGATGCTGATAACCGCGGCGCTTAGCCTGCTGACCAGCGGCGTCTGCAGTGCAATCGTTGCGCTGGCCAATCACGACGGCGCAGCATGGCCGACACCAGGCTCGCTGCTGCTACACCTGCTTGCGCTGTGGCTGATCTGCGTGACCTGGTCGATGGCCGGCTTCGCGTTGGCCGTGCTCACTACGAGCGTTCCGGCTGCTATCGGCATCGGACTGATGTGGGCCTTGGCCCTGGAGAACGTGATCGGCCTGCTCTCGGCGTCCGTACCGGCCTTGGCTGATGTGCGGAAGGGGCTGCTCAGCGCCGCGACGGGCTCGCTGGCGAAGGCGATGGGCGGACCAGGCGCGGCGACTGGTGCGCCGGGCGTAGTGCCGGTCATCGCCGGATGGCTTGCCGTGCTGGTGCTGCTCGGCTACATAGTGCTCGCCGTGGGACTTAGCCTGCTGACATTCACCCACCGTGACATTACCTGACTGGTCACGACCCGCCGAAGCTGCGCCTGTGCGTGCCGAAAACCTCGGCAACCTCGGCAGATATGCTTCATCATCGTCGTCGGCTCAGTGCCGGGCCTCACTAATGTATGCAGCCGGGAGCGCTCGTGTGCGGCTCGCTGTGTCCTATACGTGTCCCAGGGGCTCGGCGAGGACACACTCGCGCTGTGGGAGGCAGGCCCGTGTCTAGGACCGGGGGATGCAGCAGGGTCGCCCGAGCCCTGCGGACGGTGTAGGACAGCTCCGCGACGAACGCTCGATCTCCGCGGCGCTGGCCTCGTGGGCGGGCCGCCGCGGCTGCTGTGGCGGGTGCTCTGTGGGCACCGGGCCTGGTGTTTGTCGCCGCTGAGCGCAATGCAGATCTGTGCTTGGGGCCTGTCCGTATGGTTGAAGAGCTTGGTTAAGCTCGGCCACCACCTGGATCGCCCTGAAAGGGGGCACGGTGGAGGACACTTGGACGAACCGGGATTCCCCCGTGCTGGAAGCCGCCGTCAAACTTCTCGACCAGGCAGATCCTCAGTGGGTCTCGGTCCGGGAGATTGTGGGCGAAACGGGCCTGGATGAAGACGTCGTTGCTCACGCCCTTACGGCGCTGTACCCGCGCTATGTGGGCGAAATGGGCCAGTTCTCGGGAGGACCGGACCGTGGACCATCCAGAGCGTCACGGCCGATGCCCGGGAGCGGGTCGGCCAATGGCCGACCCCGGAATCCCTGATCGAGCGGCTGGCTGACGGCTTTCACGGTGAGGCGGTCTCTTGGAGAGTCGCGGGCTACTCGCTCCAGGGCGTAGATGCCACCGATCCGCACATCGAGCTTGTCTGAACCGAGTTGCTCGACCGCCTTGGTGTAGCGGTCGGTCATCTGCCCTTCCCGCGAAAGCGTGAAGTTCTTCGCGGTGTAGACCAGAGCTGCCACCGCAAATAGGCCGGCTCCCAACTGCAGCAGTCGGCCCCGCGCTGCGTTGCGGCGCTCCGGGCGGACAACGGAGGGATGAGGTGCGGCGGGCCTGCGCGGCCCGGCGAGGTTGAACACCGTCGGGAGTCCGGGCGCGCCGAGCCAGCGCCGCGCAGGCCCGACGCCTGATCTTCAGGTAGTAAGGCAAATGTTACCTTGACGCTAAGTGATGGTAAAGGGTACATATCAGGTGCCGAGCCCTGTCTACCTAGTGCGACGGGCAGAGGAGACCCGGCACGTGTTCCTGTCGGGTTCTGCTGCCGCGGAGGTGCGGGATGAGAGGCCGGTCTTTATCCTTTAGCGCTCTGGTGGTTACGACCGCGTCGGCGTTACTGGGCGGGTTATGCGCGGTGGTTCCCGCGCAGGCCGCCACCTGCGGCCAGGTCACCGGCCCGTTCCACCAGGCTCATGCCCAGATCTTCGCGGCTGACGGCTCGCTGTATGTGCCGCTGGGCATAACGGTGTCCGGGCTGGAGCGCCCAGACTGGGCGGACTTCGCCGCGGCGGACGCGTCCGAGATCGCTGCCGCGCCCGGCTGGTGCGCCAACACCGTGCGGCTGCAAGTGTCGCAGCAGCGGTGGGCCAGCGACGGCCAGCCTTACCATCACCAGGTGCAGGCCGAGGTCGCCCAGGCCGAGAACCTGGGAATGGTCGTGGTGATCAACGACAATAACGAGTGGGACACGCCCGCCGCCCCCATGCCGACCGCCCTCACCAAAACCTTCTGGGCCAGCGTTGCCGCCATCTACAAGACCGATCCGCAGGTCGTGTTCGACATCTTCAACGAGCCGCGCTCTCAGCCCGGCTGGGCGTGCTGGCATGATGGCGGCCAGGCCTGCGTGACCGCGAAAGGCTGGCACGGGATCGTCGGCATGAGCCCGCTGGCGAAGTACATTCGCAGCCTCGCGCCGAACCTGATGTGGATCGACGGCCCCGGTACCCAGCTGGACCGCGTCGCCCGGACCAATGCCCCCACCGAGACCGCGGCGAACACTCTCGCAGCCGTGAGCCACTGGCCGATCTACGGGGCCCGGCCGATGTCCTACTCGATCCACCACCCGAACGGGCCCCACACCATCGCGAACTGGCGGCACCAGTTCGGCTGGATCGCCGAGCAGCGGTACGCGCCCGTCGTGGACGGCGAGTGGACGAACTTCGCCGCCGACCGCGGCGAATGCTGGGATGACGCGCCGCAGCGCGTACCCGCCTACCTGTCCTATCTGCGGGGCCTGCACGTCGGCATGACGGTGTGGAAACTCGGCCGCTGGGATCAGCCCGGCACCACCGGCGGCGTCCTCACCACCACCGACCCCGCCGTCCCGACCGGCTTCGGCGCGTGGGCTGACTGGCGGTGCGTCAACGGCTACCACCACTCCGCCGCGCAGCGGATCCACGCCTGGTACACGACGCTCAACGGTTCGTGAGTTCCAGGGCGGCCCGACGGCCATGGTGACACGCGGGCGGAGATCGAGCTCTTCGGGCTGGACTGTTCCCCCGTCGATGACAACGCGGATGATGCCATCGCTTGCCTTGACGACCGCGAGGACCTCACCTACTGGCCGTGGCGGCGGGCCGCCGGGTCGCGCTGGTTCCACCGTTCGAAGAACCAACCAGAACGAAGTGACACCGCAACCGGAAGCGCAGCGCCCACCCAGCCGCACCGCCAAGGCCTTCAGAACTTGATCCACAAGTCTTGACAATTACTCGGGGCGGAGACGACCGCCCGCCGCAAATTTCTCAACGAACTTGCGGGCCGCCCCTGAACGCCAGCTGCGGAAGCTTGATCATGCCTTATTCGTGTCCCAGGTGGCGTAGCGACGTCAGAGCGTACAGCTCAGAGCTGTCGACTACAGGCCTGTAGAACCGTCGGCTAAGCC
>JAIRTY010000827.1 GCA_031254715.1 Nocardiopsaceae bacterium
GAGCACCGGGCGGCCGGGCTGCTGTGGTTCGCCCTCGGCGTCACCGCGCTGGGACGCTGGCAGCTGCCGGAGGCCCGGCAGGCGCTCCGGCACGCCGACCGCCAGCTGGGTGCGGGCGGCCTGGGGAGCTTCCGTGCCCGCGCCCGGGCCTGGCGGGCGCTGGCCGAGGCCTGGCAGGGGAACCTGGGTACCGCCCTGCGCTGCGCCGACGAGGCACGCAAGCTGGCCGGTCCTGGCGCGTCCGGCCCGCCAGCGCCCGGCCCGCCAGCCGCGCCAGCCACCGCCGGGCCCGGCCGGGCGGCCTGGCCGGGCCAGCAGGCGGCACTGCAGGCGGCGCGGCTGGCGGCGCTCGCCTACTCCCACGTGAGCCTGGCCCGCGATGACCTCGTGACCGCGCAGCAGCTGGCGGAGGAGGTGACGGCGGACCGGGCCGGCCAGCTGCCCGGCGAGCCCCCCGTCACCGTGCTGGCCGGGCTGGCCCGGACGCGGGTGCTGCTCGCCGACGGCGATGCCACGGCCGCCCGCACCGTGCTGGCCCGGCTGCGCGAGGATGCCGGGGCCGGTGACCCGCTGGTGTCTGACGTGATGGCGGTGGCAGAGGCGGAGGCCGCGCTGCGGGGCGGCGACAATGGCCGGGCCCGGGCGCTGCTGCTGCTGGTCGCCGACGGGAGCGGGCAGGCGGGCGCGGAGGCGGTGCGGACCCGGGCGGGCCTGGCACAGGGCTGGCTGCTGCTCGCGGAGGGCGACTTCGCCGGGGCGCTGGCGGCCGTCGGGCCCTGGCTCGACCACGGCGGGCGGGCGACGCTGCCGGAACGGATCTCAGCGCTGCTGGCGGCCGCCGTGGCGAAGCGCCGGCTCGGTGACTCGCCGGAGGCGGCCGCCCTGCTGGAGCGGGCGCTGGCGCTCGGCGAGCACGAGCGCGCCTACCGGGCGTTCCTCGACGGCGGGCCCGCCGTCCGCGCCACCATGACCGTGCTGATCCAGCCGACCAGCCGGCACGCCTGGTTCGCCGGCCGGATCCTGGAGCGGTTCGACGCCCAGGGGCCGCGGCCGGCCGGGCCGGAGAACGGCGAGAGCGTCCGGCTGACCGCCAGCGAGCTGGCCGTGCTGTGCTTCCTGCCCTCCCACATGACGAACGAGGAGATCTCACAGGCCCTGTTCCTGTCCGTCAACACGGTGAAGACGCACCTGCGTTCCGCCTACCGCAAGCTCGGGGTCAGCCGCCGCCGGGAGGCGATAGCGCGCGGCCGGCGGCTCGGCGTGCTGTGAGGGCGGGTCCCGCGGCTTCCCGCCCGGGCGCGGATCTGCCAGACACGCCCGGCCAGGCCACTAAACTTGGGCCGCCGTAGCAGAGCAGGCGACCACGGGAGTACCGAGTGAAGACCGATGTCGAGGAGCTGGGCCCGACCCGGGTCAAGCTGACCATCGAGGTTCCGTTCGAGGAACTCAAGCCCAGCCTCGACCAGGCGTACCGGGAGGTGGGCCGGCAGGTCCGGGTGCCCGGTTTCCGGCCGGGGCACGTCCCGCCCCGGGTCATCGACCAGCGGTTCGGGCGCGGCGTCGTGCTGGAGCAGGCGGTGAACGACGCCGTGCCGAAGCTGTACGGGCAGGCGCTCACCGACAACGAGGTGTTCGCGCTCGGCCAGCCCGAGCTTGAGATCACCAGGCTGGACGACGGCCAGCAGCTCGCCTTCACCGCCGAGGTGGACGTGCGGCCCAAGTTCCAGCTCCCCGGCCTGGAAGGGCTGCCGGTGACCGTGGACGGCGCCGAGGTCAGCCCGGACGAGGTGGAGGAGTACATCGGGCGGCTGCGGGAGCGGTTCGCGTCGCTGCGCGGCGTGGACCGGCCGGTGGAGCAGGGCGATTACGTCTCCATCGACCTGTCGGCGGCCGCCGGCGGCAAGCCGGTGGAGGACGCGCAGGCGAGCGGGGTGTCGTACGAGGTCGGCAGCGGCTCGATGCTGGACGGCCTGGACGAGGCGCTGACCGGCATGAGCGCGGGCGATTCCGCCACGTTCACCGCCGAGCTGGCCGGCGGCGGGCATGCCGGCGAGCAGGCCGAGGTCACCGTGACCGTGCACAGCGTGAAGGTCAAGGACCTGCCCGAGCTTGACGACGAGTTCGCGCAGTCGGCGAGCGAGTTCGACACGCTCGGCGAGTTCCGCGCCGCGACCCGCGAGCGGCTGGCCACCGCCAAGCAGATGCAGCAGGTCGGGCAGGCCAGGGAACGGGCCATGGACGCGCTGCTGGAGCAGCTCGACCTGCCGCTGCCTGACCGGCTGGTGGCGGAGGAGACCGAGGCGCGCGAGCAGGACCTGCTGCAGCAGATCGAACGGGCGGGCACCACCAGGGAGGGCTACCTCGAGGCGCGCGGTATCACCTCCGGTGACCTGGACGAGGAGCTGTCCCGGGATGCCCGCCGGGCGGTCAAGGCCGGCTTCGTGCTCGACCAGCTGGCGCAGGACGAGGGACTGGAAGCGGAGCAGGACGAGCTGAACTCCTACGTCATCGAGCAGGCCTACCGGATGGGGGTGCCGCCGGACCGGCTCGCCAAGGAGCTCATCGACCGGGGCCAGCTCGGCGTGATCCAGGCGGAGGTGGTGCGCGCGAAGGCGCTCACGCTGATGGCGGAGCGGGCCGCGGTCACCGACGACGCCGGGCGGCCGGTGGACGTCAAGGCGCTGGCCGAGACCGCCAGCAGGGAGGCCGCCGGGGCGCAGGCCGCGGCGGAGGCGGCGGCGGGCCTCGCGGGAGAGGAGACCGCCGGAGCCGAGACGGCCGGAGCCGAGACGGCTGGTGACCAGGCAGCCGGAGCCGAGGCCGGCGGTGACGAGGCCGCGGGTGACGGGGCTGCGGGTGACGGGGCTGCGGCCTCCGAGAGCTAGCCGGCGCCGGGGCCGGGACCGGGCCTGCGCCCACAGCGAACAGCAGGCCCGCCGGGATCATCCGGTCACCCGCCGGAGTTAGGGTCACTGTCAATGAGGCAGGAAAGCGAGCGGAACAGGTGAGCCAGCCAGTGACGCAGACCGGGGAGGG
>JAIRTY010000008.1 GCA_031254715.1 Nocardiopsaceae bacterium
CTCGGCACCTGGTCCCGCGGGTTCTACCGGCGCCAGCGGGAGGAGCTCGGGACCGACTCCGGGTTCACCGAGCAGGGCTACCTGCTGCCGTGCTTCACCGAGGCCGAGGTGGCGGCAGCCCGGGAGCGGATGGCCATGCAGGCGTCGCTCGGGCTGGCGGTGCGCTGGCTGGACCCGGGCGAGGTGGACGAGGCCAACCCCACGCTGGCGCCCGGGCAGACGATGGGCGGGACCTTCTGCGCCGAGGACGGCTTCATCCTGCCGCCGAGGAACGTGGCGGCCTACACGGCCGCCCTGGTGCGCAGCGGCGTGACCGTGGCCGAACGGGTGGCCTTCCAAGGCCTGCTCACCGGCGGCGGCCGGGTGCGCGGGGCGGACACCAGCGCCGGCCCGGTCGAGGCGCCGCTGATCGTGCTCACCGGCGGGCCCAAGCTGGCGGAGGTCGGGCGGCTGGCCGGGATCCGGATACCGGCGGGCGGGGTGCGGCACCAGGTCGCGGTCACCGAGCGGCACCCGGACCTGGACCCGGCCCGGGTCCCGATGGTGTTCGACGTGACCGCCGGCCTGTACTGGCGGCCGGAGGAGGGCGGGCTGCTGTTCGGGATGAGCGACCCGGCCGAGCCGCCCGGCACCGGCCGCGCCGTGGACCACGGGTACCTCGCCCTGATGCGGGAACGGCTGGCCCGGCTGGTGCCGGTGACCGCCGGGCTCGGGCTGCGCCGGATCTGGGCGGCCACCATCGACTACACGCCGGACCACCTGCCGATCATCGGCCCCGGGCTGGGGCCTGACGGCCCGGTCGCCGGGGTCACGGTCGCCTGCGCGGGCGGGGCCGGCATGATGTGGGGACCCGCCGTCGCCCGGGCCGCCGCCGACGTGGCGCTCACCGGGGCCAGCGGCATCGTGGACACCGCCGGGCTCGGGCTGGACCGGTTCGATGAGACCGGCCGGAGCCGGCTCGCCGCCGACCCGGTCGCGCTGCCGTTCCCCGAGCTGGCGCCGGGCGCGGCGCCGGGCGGGGCGTCCGGCGCCGCACCCGGTCAGGCGCAGGCGGGCTGACGACTTCCTGACCGCCCGGTTCCTCCCGGCAGCGCCGCCGGCAGTACCGTGCCCGGTGAGAAGAGGTGATGCCGGAGATGGCGAGCAAGGACGTGATCGTGGTCGGCGGCGGTCACAACGGGCTGGTCGCCGCGGCCTACCTGGCCCGGGCCGGCCTGGACGTGGTGGTGTGCGAGCGGCGGCCGGTGGCCGGCGGGGCCGCCGTCAGCGAGCACCCGTTCGGCCCGGAGTACACGGTGACGTCGCTGTCGTACGTGGTGTCGCTGCTGCCCCCGGCGCTGGTGCGCGAGCTCGACCTCGCCCGGCACGGGTATCACGTGTACCCGCAGGGACCGTACTTCGCGCCGCGGGCCGACGGCAGCTACCTGCGGCTGCCGGATGACCCGGCGGCGCGGCACGAGGAGATCGCCCGGTTCTCGCTCCGGGACGCCGAGTCCTATCCCGCCTACGAGGCGCACCTGGCAGGCATCGCGCGGGTGCTGGGCCCGCTGCTGGATGAGATCCCGCCCCGGCTGGGCTCCAAGCGCCCGGCCGACCTGTGGGCGCAGGGCCGGCTGCTGACCCGGCTGCGGGGGCTGGACGAGCGCGGCGCGGTCGATGTCACCCGGCTGCTCACCGGCAGCATCGCCGACCTGGTGGAGCGCTACTTCGAGAGCGACGCCATGCGGGGCGTGCTGTCGGTGTCCGGGGTGATCGGGACCTGGGCAGGCCCGCGCTCGGCCGGCACCGCCTACGTGATGCTGCACCACCACATCGGCGAGGCCGGCGGCCAGTCCGGCGCGTGGGGTTTCCCGCGTGGCGGCATGGGCGGGGTCACCGCCGCGCTGGCCGCGGCTGCCCGCTCGTTCGGGGCGCAGATCCGCACCGGGGCGGAGGTGGCGCAGATCCGCGCCGCCGGCGACCGGGTGACCGGGGTGACGCTGGCTGGCGGGGAGGAGATCGATGCGCCCATCGTGGTCACCACCGCTCACCCGCAGATCTCGTTCCTGCGGCTGCTCGACCCGAAGCTGCTGCCGGACGACTTCGCCGACGACATCCGGCGGTGGCAGACCCGCAGCGGCACGGTGAAGATCAACCTGGCGCTGGACCGGCTGCCGGTGTTCGCCAGCCACCCCGATCCGGACCCGCAGCTGCACGGCGGCACCATCGTGCTCGCCGAGAGCCTGGATGATGTCGAGGCGGCGTTCCAGCAGGCCGCCGCCGGCCAGCCGGCGGCGCTGCCGTTCGCCGACATCTGCATCCCGAGCGTGTTCGACGACTCGCTGGCCCCGCCCGGCAAGCACGTCATGTCGATGTTCACCCAATGGGTGCCGCACACCTACGCGGATGCGCCGGACGAGGCGGCGCTGGCCGCCTACGCCGACCGGGTGCTGGCCCGCATGGAGGCGGTCGCGCCGGGCTTCACCAGCTCCGTGCTGCACCGGCAGGTGATCGGCCCGCACCAGATGCAGCAGGAGTACGGGCTGGTGGGGGGCAACATCTTCCACGGCGAGCTGAGCCTGGGGCAGATGTTCCACGCCCGGCCCGCGGCCGGCTATGCCGACCTGCGCACCCCGGTCGGCGGGCTCTACCAGGCCGGGTCCGCCACCCACGGCGGCGGCGGTGTGACCGGTATCCCGGGCCGCAACGTGGTGCGGCAGATCCTCGCCGACCGGCGCGCCGCCCGCTGGCGCCGCCGGCCCGCCGGCCTCCGGTAGGGGGAGCGCCGCGGGCCCGTCGGCCTCCGGTAGGGGGAGCGGCCGGGCCGGTTAGCCCTGGCGGCGCGGAACGGCCAGCGCGTCGACGGCCACGGCACCCAACGGGCCGCAGATCAGCGGGTTGATGTCGAAAGCTGCCAGCTCGTCGCCGAGTTCCGCGGCGATCGCCGACAGCCCGGTGATCGCGCCGGCGACGGCATCCAGGTCGGCGGCTGGCTGGCCGCGGACCCCGGCCAGCAGTGCCGAGACCCGGAGCCCGCCGAGCATCCGCAACGCACCGGCCCGGTCCACCGGCGGCAGCGCCACCACCCGGTCGGCCAGCAGTTCCGCCAGCACCCCGCCGGCCCCGGCCACCAGCAGCGGGCCGAGCGCCGGGTCGCGGACGAGCCCGAGCGCCAGCTCGGTGCCGGCCGGAACGGTCTCGCATACCAGCGCCAGCGGGCCGAGCCGGGCAGACATGCTGTCATAGGCGGCCGCCAGCGCCTGCGGGCCGCCCAGGCCGAGCATCACGCCGCCGGCATCGGACTTGTGGCTCACGCCCGGCGCGCCTGTCTTGAGCACCACCGGGTAGCCCAGTTCGCCCGCCGCCGCCAGTACCTGCTCCCGGTTCGCCGCCGGGCGGGCCGCCGCGGCCGGGATGCCGTAGTCGCTGAGCAGGCCGAGCAGGGCGGCGCCGCCCAGCTCTCCCCGCCCTATCGCCGCCGCCCACCGGCGGCGCCGCCCCGGACTCTCGCACTCGGCGGGCGGCGGCCCGGCGGGGGAGCTGGTGCTGGCCGGGGAGCCCGGCCCGGCGGGGGAGCTAGTGCTGGCCGGGGAGCCAGTGCTGGCCGGGGAGCCCGGCCCGGCGGGGGAGCCCGGCCCGGCGGGGGAGCCAGAGCTCACCGGGGAGCCCGGCCCGGCCCCGTGATCGAGCAGGTGGCGGAGCGCGCGCAGGCCGGTGCGGGTGCCTTCAAGCACCGGCACGCCTGCTGCCCGCAACCGCGCTGCGGCCGCCTCGTCGATGGCCGACGGCAGGCCGGCCAGCACCACTACCGGCTTGCCGGTGCGGGCGGCCGCCGCCGTCACCGCCCGCAGGTAGGACTCGTCCCCGTCGAACTCGGGCACCAGGTCCACCGCCAGCGCCACCGCCGCCACCGCGCCGTCATCGGCCATCGCCGACAGCGACTCGGTGAACTGCCGTTCCGCGTCGGCCGACCCGCTCCAGACATCGAGCGGGTTGGCGGGCGCCAGCCCGGGCCCGAGCGCCGCGGCCAGCCTGGCCCGGGTGCGGTCCCCGATCGCCGCGAACGGCACCCCGGCCTCGGCTGCCAGATCGGCCAGGTGAGCGCGTTCCAGCCCCGAGTCATGCACGGTCGCGATCCCGGTTCCGCGCCCGGGCTCCATGATCGTGGTGGATCGGGAGGGTTTCGACCCGCCTGAATCACCACGATCATGAGGCAGGCAACTCCGGCGGGCGCGGGGGAGGTGCGGGGCGCGGGGGAGGTGCGGGGCACCGGGGAGGTGCGGGGCACCGGAGAGCTGCGGGGCGCGGGG
>JAIRTY010000115.1 GCA_031254715.1 Nocardiopsaceae bacterium
CCCCGTCCCAGCCGCGGGGCGGCAGCCTCGGCCCCCTCCTCCGCGGGAGCCTTTCCGGCCGACCACGCCCCCGTGAACGCCATCGCCAGCACCACGGCGAACGCGACAATGCTGAGGCCCGCGAAGACGGTAGCGCCGTTCATACGCTGGTCATGGGCGGTCCCTGCCCTCCTTGCCTGCTTTGCCCGAGCGTACCCGTGCCGGCTGGCACGGTTTGTCGCCGGCCCCAACCAGGGCTGGCCCGGCCTGGTGACCGGCACAGCCGGGGGCGCCCGGTCCCCTGCCAGCATTGCCTGCGGCAGGGGTTTATGCCAGCGTCAGGCGCATGAGACCGATGATCGTGGCGGCGGTGTGAGCACCGGCCAGGCGGCGGCCGGGACGGCCCCGGTGCGCGACGGCGACCTGCTGTGGACACCGGACCCGGAGCTGGCAGCGGGCGCGAACGTGAGCGCGTTCATCCGGTGGCTGGCGGCCGAGCGGGGCCGGGAGTTCACCGGCTTTCCTGAGCTGTACCGCTGGTCGGTCGATGACCTGCCGGGCTTCTGGCAGGCCGTGTGGGACTACTGCGGGGTCAGCGCGTCGGTGCCGCCCGAGCGGCCGGTCGGGCGCCGCGAGATGCCGGGCGCCGAGTGGTTCCCCGGGGCCAGGCTCAACTATGCCGAGCACGTGCTGCGCAACGAGCAGCCCGGCGCCGACGCGCTGCTGTACCGCAGCGAGAGCACCCCGCTCGCCGCCATGGACTGGGCGGACCTGGCCGGCCGGGTCCGCGTGCTGGCCACCCGGCTGCGGGAGCTCGGCGTCCGCCCCGGCGACCGGGTGGTCTCCTGCCTGCCGAACATCCCGCACACGATCATCGCCATGCTGGCCACCACCAGCATCGGCGCCATCTGGGCCGGCTGCTCGCCGGACTTCGGCTGGCGCGGGGTGCTGGACCGGTTCTCGCAGCTGGAACCGGTGGTGATGTTCTGCACGGACGGCTACGCCTACGGCGGCAAGGACTACGACCGGCTGCCAGAGATGGCGGAGATCATCGCCGGGCTGCCCAGCCTGCGGCACGTCATCATGCTGCCCAGGCTACGGCCCGATCGCCGGGAGCTGCCCGCGGACATCGCCATGACCTGGGATGAGGCGCTGGACCATGCACCGGTGGCGGCCGCGGACTTCCGGTTCGAGCAGGTCGGCTTCAGTCATCCGCTGTGGATCCTGTTCTCCTCCGGCACCACCGGCCTGCCCAAGCCGATCGTGCACGGGCACGGCGGGATCCTGCTCGAGCAGTTCAAGCTGCAGACGTTCCACATGGACCTGCGCCGCGGCGAGCGGATGTTCTTCTACACCACCACCGGCTGGATGATGTGGAACTTCCTGGCCAGCTCGCTGCTGCTGGGCGTGTGCCCGGTGCTGTACGACGGCAACCCCGCCTACCCGCATCCCGGCGTGCTGTGGGAGACGGCTGAGCAGGCCCGGGTGAGCCTGTTCGGCGCCAGCCCGTCCTACGTGGACGCCTTGTCCCGGGCCGGGGTGGTCCCCGGCGACCGGTACGACCTGCCGGACCTGCGGGTGATCGTGCTGGCCGGCTCGCCCGTGTCGGCCGAGTGCGGGGCCTGGTTCTACCGCAACGTCAAGCCGGATCTGTGGCTGGCGACCGGCAGCGGCGGCACCGACACCTGCTGCGGCCTGGTCGGCGGGGTCCCGGTGCTCCCGGTGTACGCGGGCGAGATCCAGGCGCCGCACCTCGGGGTGTCGGTCAAGGCGTTCAACGAGCGCGGCGAGAGCGTGACCGGCGAGGTCGGCGAGATGGTGATCACCGAGCCGATGCCCTCGATGCCGGTCTGCCTGTGGGGCGACGCCGACGGCTCCCGGTACCGCGACTCCTACTTCGCCGAGTTCCCCGGCGTGTGGCGGCAGGGCGACTTCTTCAAGATCAACGCGCGCGGCGGCTGCTTCGTGCTCGGCCGCTCCGACGCCACCCTGAACCGGCACGGAGTGCGGATCGGCACCGCCGAGATCTACGCCGTGCTGGCGTCGATCGACGAGATCGAGGACGCCCTGATCGTGAACCTGGACCTGCCCGGCGGCGGGTTCTTCATGCCGCTGTTCGTCACGCTGGCCGCCGGCCGCCAGCTCGACGGCCGGCTCCGGGACGCGATCGCCGGCCGGCTGCGGCAGGAGTACACGCCCCGCCACGTGCCGGACAAGATCATCCAGGTGCGCGACATTCCGGTCACGCTCACCGGCAAGAAGATGGAGGTCCCGGTGCGCCGCATCCTGCAGGGGATGCCCGCGGAGGCAGCGGCGAACGTGAACGCCATGGCCAACCCCGGCTCGCTGGCCGAGTTCTCCGGGTATGCACAGTCGCAACAGGATTTCCCGTTCCGGATCAATCCGGGCGTTCCAGGCACGGACGGCAGCGGTGACTGAGGCGGCCACCGGCGGAAGCGGGTGACCACGATGACGCGCCCGGTTGCCCACCTGGCGAGCCTGGACCTGAACCTGCTCGTCGCGCTGCGGGAACTGCTGCGGGAGCGGAGCGTGACCAGGGCGGCCGAGCGGCTCGGCGTCACCCAGCCGGCCGCCAGCGCGGCGCTATCCCGGCTGCGGCGGCACTTCGGCGACGAGCTGCTGGTGCGGGACAAGGGCTGCTACCAGCTCAGCGCGCTTGCCGCGCAGCTCGCCGAGCAGGCTGAGGTGGTGTGCGCGGCCACTGAGCGGCTGTTCGCCGCCAGCACCGATTTCGACCCGGCCACGTCGGAACGGGAATTCACGCTGGTGATGGCCGACTACACGATCGGGGTCATGGGTGAGCTCCTCTCACAGCTGCTGCACCAGGCGGCGCCGCGCGCCCGGCTGCATGTCAAGCTGGTCAGGGAGTCGCTGAGGGCCGAGTACTCCGACGCCATCCAGTTCGTGGACGGCCTGGTCGCCCCGCCCACGCACGGCTTCACGCTGCCGAGTACCAGGTCCGCGGAACTGTTCACCGACCGGTGGGTGTGCCTGATCTCGGCCCGCCACCCGGTGCTCGACGCCGGCCCGCTGCGGCTCGCCGACCTCACCAGGCTGCCATGGGTCGCGCCCTACTACGCGGCCCAGCCGAGCCCGTCAGGCGCGCCCATCATGCGACAGCTCGCCCTGCTCGGCATCCAGCCGCGGATCGCCGTCCGGGTGGAGAGCTACCTGGCGGTGCCGCACTTCATCGCGGGCACCGACCGGATCGCGCTGATGCAGGAGCGGCTGGCCGCCCGCCTCGTAGGCCGGGCTGACCTGCGGGTGATGGAATGCCCCGGCGAGCCGGAGCCGATCACCGAGGCGCTGTGGTGGCACCGCCGCTACGAAGACGACACCGCGCACGCCTGGCTGCGCCGGCTCATCGTGGAGGCTGCCCGGCAGCTCTGACGGCATAAACCGGATTTATGCCGGCCAGATCAATTCTTTGTTTGCCTTGCCCGCGGCACAAATCTAACGTACCGGGCAAGACCCGGACGTTACCGATGCCTTTCGCGGATGAGACGCGGCCTTTTGGCGTACCCGGACGGGAGAGTAATGCCGCATGCCCTGACCGAGCTCAGGCTCGGCTGCGTGACCAGGCCGCCGGCGCCACCAGCCCACGAGATCAGCGCCGACGTGTGCGTGGTGGGCGCCGGGATCGCCGGGTTGTCCGCCGCCATCGAGTCGGCCAGGATCGGCAGGGACGTGGTGCTCGTCGACTCGCTGCCGGTTATCGGCGGGCAGATGGTGCACTCCCTGATCGGGCTGTTTTGCGGGGTATTCGGAAATGCCCCCGGCTACCAGCAACTGACGCACGGCGTCTTTGACGGAATTTTCGCCGACCTCGGGCCGTCGGGCGACCTGCATTTTCAGCGCGGGCACACCACGACGGTCCACTTCAACGAGGTCGCGCTCGGCCGGTGGCTGGAGCAGCAGATCGAGGCGCTGGGAGTCCGCACCATCCTCGGCACGGTGCTGCGGCATGCCGAGGTCACCGACGGCCGGGTGTCGGCGATCGCGCTCGCGTCCCGCTACG
>JAIRTY010000200.1 GCA_031254715.1 Nocardiopsaceae bacterium
CTCCGGGTGAGCAGGCCGACGCTGGACGAGCTGCAGCAGTTCAAGACCCGTCACGCCATCCCCACCTGGGAGGCCGCCATCACCGCCCTGCTCAAGCGAGCGGCGGACGAGGCTGGCGATTCATGACCATGGACCCGGCCCAGCTGGCGCACGCCCGCAAGGTCGCCGACGCGGTGCTGTACGAGGGGTACCTGCTCTACCCCTACCGGCAGTCGTCGCAGAAGAACCAGGTCAGGTTCCAGTTCGGGGTGCTCATGCCGCCCGCCTTCGTGGCCGCCGACAGCTCCGAGCGGTCCGCCAGCCGGACCGAGTGCCTGGCCGAGCCCCGCGGCGCCGCCGAGGTGGACATCACGGTCCGCTTCCTGCGGCTGCAGCGACGGCTGGTGCAGGCCGTCACGCCGGGCGGCGGGCTGCGGGAGACCGACCGGCTGGAGGTGGACGGTACCGAGTTCACCAGCTGGGACGAGGCGGACGAGTGCGAGCACCGGTTCCGGGTGCCGCTCGCTGACCTGCTGGGATCCGGCCTGCAGCGCGAGTTCCGGTCCGGGTCAGCCGAGACCGACGAAGAGCTCACCGACGCGCAGGGGCACGTGGCCGGCCGGCTGCTGCGCCACCGGGCAGCGGTGGACCTGGCCGTCCGGGCCAGCGCCGAGCTGCTGCCCGGCCCCTACGGCGCGGTGCGGCTGCAGGTGCGGGCCGAGAACCGCACCGCCCCGCCCGCTCCGCCCGGCACCAGGGATGAGGCGCTGCGGCACGCCATGCTCGCTGTCCACCTGCTGATCGGGATCGACGGCGGGACCTTCCTGTCGCTGACCGACCCGCCCGAGTGGGCCGCCCCCGCGGCCGCCGCCTGCGTGAACGAGGGGACCTGGCCGGTGCTCGCCGGGCCGCCGGAGTGCCGCAACCTGCTGCTGTCGGCGCCGGTCATCCTGCCCGACCACCCCGAGATCGCGCCCGAGAGCGCCGGGGACCTGTTCGACGCCACCGAGATCGACGAGATCCTGACCCTCCGCACGCTCGCCCTGACCGACACCGAGAAGGCGGAGGCCCGCGCCACCGACCCGCGGGCGGCGCAGCTGATCGACCGGCTGGACGATATGCCCCCGGAGATGATGGACAAGCTGCACGGCGCCATCCGCTACCTGGAGACCGCGAGCCCGCGTCCCGCGGGCCAGGGTCCCGCGGGCACGGAGTCCGCGGGCATGGATTTCCCGACGGATTTCCCGGGCCGGGAATTCCCGGATCAGGGAGCCACCGCCAGGCCCGCGGTGCCGTGGTGGGACCCGGGAGCCGACAGCTCCGTCTCGCCGGAGACCGACCGCGTCCTCATCGCCGGGGTGGCCGTCGCCCGCGGCAGCCGGGTCAGGATGCGGCCAGGGTCGCGCCGCGCGGACGCGCAGGACCTGTTCCTGGCCGGCCGGGACGCGGTGGTGGAGGCGGTACTGCAGGACGTTGACGGCCAGGTGCACGTGGCCGTCAGCCCAGCCAGTGATCCCGTGGCCGAGCTGCAGCGCAGCCACGGCAGATTCCTGTATTTCGCACCCGACGAGATCGAGCCGGTCGGCACCAACCAGGAGGAAACACCATGATCACCAAGCTGATCAAGGCCGCGCTGCTCGCCCTGCTGCTGGCGATGCTCGTGCAGTCACTGCCCGACATCAGGCGTTACCTCGAACTCCGCGACATGTAACCAACGGCTGCGGCTGCGGTCACCAATCCGGGAGGTGAGGCGGGAACCATGGAGACGATCATCGGCTTCGTCGCTGGCTACCTGGTCGGCACGAGTGAGGGCAAGGCGGGCCTGCGGCGGCTGCGGGAATCGGCGGAGGCGATTCAGCACTCGCCGGAGCTGCGCAACCTGATGACCAGCGCGATTTCGGTTGCCGGGGAGATGGCGAAGCAGGCATCAAGCCGTGGTCTCAGCACGGCCGGCCAGGGCGTGGTGCGGGCGATCACAGAGCGGGTTGCCGGCCCGGGCCGGGAGGACTCCCGGGCTGCCTGACCGGCGCGGCCGGCCGCCAGCTGGCGCCCGGGCCGCCATCGGCCCCGTCCCGTGCGCATGATCATGATGGCGCGGGGAAGGGAATCGCGCCAGAAGCGATCGGGATGGGGTAGATGGCAGCCGGGAGCGTGGCCGTGTGGCCGGGCAGCGCGTACCCGCTGGGCGCGACGTTCGACGGCGCTGGCACCAGCTTCGCGCTGTTCTCCGAGGTGGCCGAGCGGGTCGAGCTGTGCCTGTTCGACGAGGCCGGCACCGAGGCCAGGGTGCCGCTGCGCGAAGTGGACGGGTTCGTCTGGCACGGTTACCTGCCGGGCATCCAGCCGGGCCAGCGGTACGGGTACCGGGTCCACGGCCCCTACGACCCGGCGGCCGGGAACCGGTGCAACCCGGCCAAGCTGCTGCTCGACCCCTATGCCAAGGCCATCGAGGGAGCCGTCCGCTGGGATCCGGCGGTCTTCTCCTATCCGTTCGGCCATCCGGACGAGCGCAATGATGCCGACTCCGCCCCGCACGTGCCGCGCTCGGTGGTGAGCAACCCCTACTTCGACTGGGACGTGGACCGGCCGCCGCGGGTCCCCTACCACGAGACGGTGATCTACGAGGCACACGTCAGCGGCCTGACCAAGCTCCACCCCGCGGTGCCCGACGGCGAGCGCGGGACCTACCGCGGGCTCGCGCACCCCGCGCTGATCGAGCACTTCCAGCGGCTCGGCGTGACCGCGGTCGAACTCCTGCCGGTCCACCAGTTCGTGACCGACAACGTGCTGGCGCAGCGGGGCCTCGCGAACTACTGGGGCTACAACACCATCGGCTTCTTCGCCCCGCACAACGCCTACGCGGCCGCCGGCGCCGGCGGGGAGCAGGTCCAGGAGTTCAAGTCGATGGTCAGGGAGCTGCATGCCGCCGGGATCGAGGTCATCCTCGACGTGGTCTACAACCACACCGCCGAGGCCGACCACATGGGCCCGACGCTGTGCTTCCGGGGCATCGACAACGCCGCGTACTACCGGCTGCGCGCCGACGACAAGCGGTACTACCTGGACTACACCGGCTGCGGCAACAGCCTCAACGTCCGGCATCCGCATGCGCTGCAGCTGATCATGGACTCGCTGCGGTACTGGGTCACCGAGATGCACGTGGACGGGTTCCGCTTCGACCTCGCGTCCGCGCTCGCGCGTGAACTGCATGACGTGGACCGGCTGTCGGCCTTCTTCGACCTCGTCCAGCAGGATCCGGTGGTCTCGCAGGTGAAGCTGATCGCCGAGCCGTGGGATGTCGGCGAGGGCGGCTACCAGGTCGGTAACTTCCCGCCGCAGTGGACCGAGTGGAACGGCAAGTACCGCGACGCGACCCGCGACTTCTGGCGGGGGCAGCCCGGGACGCTGCCGGAGTTCGCGTCGCGGCTGGCGGGGTCGAGCGACCTGTACGAGGCAAGCGGGCGCCGGCCGTTCGCCTCGATCAACTTCGTCACCTGTCACGACGGATTTACCCTCACCGACCTGGTCTCCTACAACGCCAAGCACAACGAGGCCAACGGCGAGGGAAACGCCGACGGGAGCGACGACAACCGGTCCTGGAACTGCGGGGCGGAGGGGCCCACCGGCGACCCGGCCGTCGGCGACCTGCGAGCGCGGCAGAAGCGCAACTGCCTGGCCACCTTGTTTTTCTCCCAGGGCGTTCCGATGCTGCCCGCCGGGGACGAGCTCGGCCGCACCCAGCAGGGCAACAACAACGCCTACTGCCAGGACAACGAGATCTCCTGGGTGAACTGCGACGACGCCGACGCCAGCCTGCTCGACTACGTCCGGACGCTGTCCTGGCTGCGCCGCAGCCATCCGG
>JAIRTY010000237.1 GCA_031254715.1 Nocardiopsaceae bacterium
GGCCGGCGGGGCGGCCGCTGCCACCGCCACCCCGCCGCCCGTGCAACTGCAACTGGCCGCGGTGGAGCGGGGCCGGATCGCCTCGCTGGCCGGCGTGGTCAGCATCATCTGGCTGGTCATCCTCGCGCTGATGGTGTGGGCGCCATGACGGCCGCGGCGGCGCACAGCCGCCGCCGGCCCCGCCCGCGCTCAGCCCGCCAGCGCCTGGCGGAGGTCCCCCATCAGGTCGTCCGCTGACTCGATCCCGACCGACAGCCGGATCAGGTCCGGCGGCACCGCCAGCGGCGAGCCTGCCGCCGACGCGTGCGTCATCCGGGCCGGGTGCTCGATCAGCGACTCCACCCCGCCCAGCGACTCTCCCAGGGTGAACAGCCGGGCCCGGCCGCAGGCGGCCACCGCGGCCTCCTCCCCGCCGCTGACCCGCACCGAGACCATCCCGCCGAACCCGCGCATCTGCTTGACCGCGGTCTCGTGGCCGGGGTGCGAGGGCAGCCCCGGGTAGAACACCTCGGTCACCGCCGGGTGGCCCGCCAGCATGTCAGCCAGCCGGGCGGCGTTGTGGCAGTGCCGGTCCATCCGCACGCCGAGCGTCCTGATCCCGCGCAGGGTCAGCCAGGAGTCGAACGGGCCCGCGACCCCGCCCATGGCGTTCTGGTGGAAAGCGAGCCGCTCGGCCAGCCCGGGATCGGCCGCCACCAGCGCGCCGCCCACCACGTCGGAGTGCCCGCCCAGGTACTTGGTGGTGGAGTGGACCACCACGTCGGCACCGAGGGCCAGCGGGTTCTGCAGGTAGGGCGAGGCGAAGGTGTTGTCGACCACCAGCAGCGCCCCCGCCTCCCGGCAGGCCTGGCCGATCGCCCCGATGTCCGCCACCGACAGCAGCGGGTTGGTGGGCGTCTCGGCCCACACCAGCCGGGCCGGCCGCTCCGCCAGCGCGGCCCGCACCTGCGCCGGGTCGCCCTGGCGCACCGCGCGGTAGCTCAGGCCCCACCGCGTGAGCACCTTGTCGAACAGCCGGAACGTGCCGCCATAGGCGTCGGCCGGGATCAGCACGTGGTCCCCGGGCGCGCAGACGGTACGCAGCAGGCAGTCCTCGGCTGCCATCCCGGACGCGAACGCCAGCGCCCGGGCCCCGCCCTCCAGCGCCGCGAGGCATTCCTCCAGCGCCGTCCGGGTCGGGTTGCCGCTGCGCGAGTAGTCGTAGCCGGCGCGCAGCCCGCCCACCCCGTCCTGGGCGTAGGTGGACACCTGGTAGATCGGCGGGACCACGGCACCGGTGACCGGGTCGGGGTCCTGCCCGGCGTGGATCGCCAGCGTCTCGAAGCCGGCCCCGGCCGCGTGGCCTCCCGTTCCGCTGCTCATGATGTGCCTCCGGCCAGGAACGCCAGCACATCATGGCGGGTGATGAGCCCGGCCGGCCGGCCGTCCACCAGCACCACGGCGGCGCCGGCCTTCTCCAGCGCCTGCACCGCGCGGCTCACCTGCTCGCCGGACCCGATCATCGGCAGCGGCGCCGACATGTGGCTGCCGACCGGGTCGTCCGGGCTGGCCCGGCCGGCCACCAGCGCGTCCAGCAGGTCGCGTTCCACCACCGAGCCCAGCATCTCGGCCGCCATGACCGGCGGCTCCTGCTTCATCACCGGCACTTGTGACACGTTGTACTCCCGCAGAATGGCGACCGCCGCGGCTACCGTCTCGTCCGGGTGCGCGTGCACGAACTCGGGCAGCGCGGCCCCCTTGCGCGCCAGCACATCGGACACCTTGGGCTCGGCGGTCGGCTCGGTCAGGAAGCCGTAGTCGGCCATCCAGTCGTCGTTGTAGATCTTGGACAGGTAACCGCGCCCGCCGTCCGGCAGCAGTACCACGATCACATCCTCCGGGCCGCCGGCCGCCGCCACCCGCAGCGCGGCCGCCACCGCGAGCCCGCAGGACCCGCCAGTGAGCAACGCCTCCTCCCGGGCCAGCCGCCTGGTCATGAGGAACGAATCCGCGTCGCTGATCGCGATCACCTCGTCGCACACCGTCCGGTCGAAGGTCTCAGGCCACATGTCCTCGCCCACGCCTTCGACCAGGTAGGGCCGGCCGGAGCCGCCCGAGTAGACCGAGCCCTCGGGGTCGGCGCCGATCACCCGTACCCGCCCGCCGGACACGTCCTTGAGGTACCGCCCGGCGCCGCTGATCGTGCCGCCGGTGCCGATGCCCGCCACGAAGTGGGTGACCTTGCCCTCGGTCTGCTGCCAGACCTCCGGCCCGGTGGAGCGGTAGTGGGACGCCGGGTTCTCCGGGTTCGTGTACTGGTCGGGCTTCCAGCCGCCAGGGGTCTGGCTGGCCAGCCGCTCCGACACCGAGTAATAGGAGTCCGGGTGATCAGGCGAGACCGTGCCCGGGCACACCACGACGTCGGCCCCGTAGGCGCGGAGCACGCTGATCTTGTCCTGGCCGACCTTGTCCGGGCACACGAACAGGCACCGGTACCCCTTCTCGGCCGCCACGATGGCCAGCCCGACGCCGGTGTTGCCCGAGGTGGGCTCGATGATCGTGCCGCCGGGCCGGAGCGTGCCCGACGCTTCCGCCGCCTCCACCATGGCCAGCGCGATCCGGTCCTTGACCGAGCCGCCGGGGTTGAAGTACTCGACCTTGGCGAGCACCTGCGGGGGGTTCCAGTCGCCCGGGCCGCTGCCCGGTGGCGGCCCCAGCTCCCTGGTCACCGCCCGCAGCCTGACCAGCGGCGTGTTCCCCACCAGCTCGATCAGGGATTCGTGTACCTGCATCGCCGCCCCCCGCCGCGCCCGGCCGGGCCCGGATCGGTCCGGGCCGCCGCGGCGCCGCTGTCGTGATCAAGGCATTGTGTCGCTACCGCAACAGTAATGCCTTGATCATTCAGGCTGCGGCGGGCTGACGTAGGCTACTTCGCGGTAGGCAACGAGACCCGAGGGGGCCCGCCATGCCAGAGGCCGTTATCGTCGCGACCGCCCGCTCGCCCATCGGGCGCGCGTTCAAGGGGTCGCTCACCACCATCCGCCCCGACGACCTGACCCGGCAGATCGTATCCGCCGCGCTGGCGAAGGTGCCCCAGCTCGACCCGGCCGGCATCAGCGACCTCATGCTGGGCTGCGGCCTGCCCGGCGGTGAGCAGGGCTTCAACCTGGCCCGGGTGGTGGCGATCATGCTCGGCCATGACCACCTGCCCGGCACCACAGTCACCAGGTACTGCTCGTCCTCACTGCAGACCACGCGGATGGCCTTCCACGCCATCAAGGCGGGCGAGGGCGACGCGTTCATCTCCGCGGGCGTGGAGTGCGTCAGCCGGTTCGGCAACGGCAGCAGCGACAGCTGGCCTGACACGCATAACCCGGTGTTCGCCGGCGCCGAGGCGCGTACCGGGAGCCGGGCCGGCGAGGGCGCGCCCGACTGGCGCGACCCGCGGGCGGACGGCGAAGTGCCCGACGTCTACATCGCGATGGGGCAGACCGCCGAGAACGTGGCCCAGCTCCGCGGCATCACCCGCCGCGAGCAGGACGAGTTCGGGGTGCGGTCGCAGAACCAGGCCGAGAAGGCGCTCGCCAACGGCTTCTGGCAGCGGGACATCACCCCGGTCACGCTGCCCGACGGCACCGAGGTCGCGGCCGACGACGGTCCCCGGCCCGGCACCACGCTGGAGAAGGTGGCGGGGCTGAAGCCGGTGTTCCGCCCCGACGGGACCGTCACCGCCGGGAACTGCTGCCCGCTCAACGACGGCGCGGCGGCAGTCGTGGTCATGAGTGACCGGAAGGCGGCCGAGCTCGGGATCACGCCGCTGGCCCGGATCGTGTCCACCGGCGTGACGGCGCTGTCCCCGGAGATCATGGGCCTGGGCCCGGTGGAAGCCTCCCGGCAGGCGCTGGGGCGGGCGGGCATGACCATCGATGACATCGACCTGGCCGAGATCAACGAGGCGTTCGCCGCCCAGGTCATCCCGTCCTACCGGGACCTCGGCATCGACCTGGACAAGCTGAACGTGAACGGCGGCGCGATCGCGGTCGGGCACCCGTTCGGCATGACCGGCGCCCGCATCACCACCACCCTGCTGGACAGCCTGGCCTTCCACGACAAGACGCTGGGGCTCGAGACCATGTGCGTCGGCGGCGGCCAGGGGATGGCGATGGTGGTGGAGCGGCTGTCTTAGCGAAAGCACCTGCCAGGGGGTTGCCAGGTGCCCGGGTGTAGTGCAGGCTCAACTGCAAGAGGAGTCCGGCCTGGAGGTGCCCCTTGGCTCTGAACCATTCCTCGGAGACGCATAAGAACCTGATCGCGCGCATTCCCTCCGTCACCGGACGGGACCTCCATGAGTGGTTCAGAAGCCTGGAATCCGGCCCGTCGTTCCTCCGCTGCGAGGAGCGCGCCCACTGGCTGTCGGACGAGCACGGGCTGTCGCACGGCTACGCCAGCGCCATCGTGCACGAGTACGAGGTCCGGCGGCGGAGCAGGCTCAACTTCGCGTAGAGTGCCTGCATGCGCGGCGCGCAGCAGGCATGTACCCAGCCGGACCGGCCCTGATGGAACTCGCGCGCGCCCGCGATTTCCTGCGCGCCGACCACCGGGCGGTGCTGTCGACCTTCCGGGCGGACGGGCTGCCGCAGCTCAGCCCCGTGCTCGCGACCGTTGACGACGAGGGCCGGGTGCTGGTGAGCACCCGCGAGACGGCCGTCAAGACGAAGAACGCGCGGCGCGACCCGCGGGTGTCACTGTGCGTGATGAACGAAGGCTTCTTCGGGAGCTGGATCCAGGTTGACGGCGAGGCGGAGGTCGTCTCGCTGCCCGCCGCCATGGACCTGCTGATCGACTACTACCGCCGGACCGGCGGCGAGCACTCAGACTGGGACGACTACCGCACCGCCATGACCCGGGAGCGGCGGGTCATCTTCCGGATCTCGATCACCCGGGCGGGCCCCGACGTCAGCGGCTGACCGGGCGGGCGGTCCGGGCGGCACTGCCATTCCATGATCGGGAGGGATTTCCCGGAATCCATCCCGATCATGAATCGGGAGCCCGGCGAAAGTTGCAGTGACGTCACCGGTAGTTCTCATGCGGCAACTGTCCTGCCCAGGGGTTCGGCTGGTTGTTAGCGAACACGGCTGTAGTGATAGAGAATGATCAATGATTTCGGGTGAAAGCCGCCCATCGCCCGGCTGGCCTCGTGCCCCCGCCGGCCCGGGCGGCACGGCAGCCTGGACCGGCGTGGGCACGAGGCGACGGAGGACGAGTTTCCGCAGATCATAGCGGGCATGCGGTGCCCCCGGTCGGAGTCGAACCGACACTGGGGACCCTTTTAGGGGGCCGGCCTCTTCCCTTGGGCTACGGGGGCTCGCTAATGATACCCCGGGGGGCGCGCATAACTCCCGGCAAGTTGAATGGGGATCTCGAAAAATTAGCACATGTTCGCTTAACGAATTCTGGCCAGCCCCGGAAGCGAATGCATAGCGTAACCATTTTACCGTCAGGGCCTGAAACTATATACACAGAGTAATCGAATGGATGCGGAGATGCGACTCCCGGGCGGCGCCGACCCGG
Source organism: Nocardiopsaceae bacterium (assembly GCA_031254715.1). Classification (GTDB taxonomy): domain Bacteria; phylum Actinomycetota; class Actinomycetes; order Streptosporangiales; family Streptosporangiaceae; genus JAIRTY01. The sequence continues at coordinate 5,551 of JAIRTY010000237.1, forward strand.
GCCAGGCGGTGCGGCCAGGGCTATGAGTCCGGGCCGAGCCCGGCCGCCGCCGCGGCCCGGCCGAGCACCTCGTCGAGCATAGCGGGGGTGACCCGGCCGGTGAACGTGTTCTGCTGGCTCGGGTGGTAGCAGCCGAGGACCAGCAGCGAGCCGCCGGCCCGGGCACCGGGCGGGAAGCCGGCCTGGCCCTGCGCCCCGTGGCCGAACGCCGGGCGCGGCCGCGGGACCTGGTACCCGGCGGCCCGCAGCAGCGGCCACAGCGCCTGCCACGCGAACCCGCCCAGGCACACCACCGCCCGCAGGTCATGCTGGGCCACCGCGAACTCGGAGGCCAGCCACGGCGCGCAGGCGTCGCGCTCGGACGGGGCCGGCTTGTTCGCCGGCGGGGCGCACCGCACCGCGGCCGCGATCCAGGTGCCGCGCAGCCGCTGGCCGTCGCCGGCCGCGACCGAGTCCGGCTGGCTGGCCAGGCCGCACCGGTACAGGGACGCGAACAGCACGTCCCCGCTCCGGTCACCGGTGAAGATGCGCCCGGTGCGGTTGCCGCCGTGAGCGGCCGGCGCCAGCCCCACGATCATCAGCCGCGGGGGGTCCGCCCCCCAGCCAGGGACCGGCCGGCCCCAGTACCGCTCGCCCGCCAGCGAGCGCCGCTTGACCCTGGCGACCGTCTCCCGCCACTCGACCAGCCGCGGGCAGGCACGGCACACCGACTCCCTGGCGGCGAGCTCGGCCAGGCTGCCGGCTCCTGCCGCCAGCGCCCGCACCTCGTCCGGGGTGCGGGCCACCGGGGTACCCGGGCCCGCCGGATCCTCCGGCCAGCCGCTGCCGGGCGGTACCGGCGAGCTCATGACGGCGTCATGACGCCGCGACGCCGTCTGCCAGCGACCAGGCGATGCCGTCCAGGATGTCGTGCTCGCTGGCCACCACCTCGCCGCAGCCGAACCTGACCATGATCCGGTCCAGCACCATCGCGCCGCCCGCGATCACGTCCACCCGCCCCGGGTGCATCACGCTCAGCGCGGCGCGCTCAGCATGGGGCTGGCGCAGCAGCTTCACTGCCTGGCGATGAATGTCGCTGGCCGGGATCCGGGAGTGGTGGATCCGTTCCGGATCGTAGCGGGGCAATCCCAGTGCCAGGGCCGCCACGGTGGTCACCGACCCCGCCAGGCCCACCAGGGTCCGCGCCTGCGCCACCGGCACCCGGGCGGCGACCTGATCCAGGGCCATGTCGATGTCTGCCCGGGCCGCAGCGACCTGGGCCGGGTCCGGCGGGTCGCCGCGCAGGTGCCGTTCGGTCATCCGGACACAGCCGATGTCCACGCTGGCGGCCGCCGTCACCACGCCCGCCTCGCCCAGCACGAACTCGGTCGAGCCGCCGCCGATGTCGGCCACCAGGCAGGGGCCGGCGGTGCCGGGCGGAAGCTCGGCGGTCGCGCCGGTGAACGACAGGTACGCTTCCTCCTCGCCGGTGATGACCTCCGGGCCGGTGCCGAGCACCTCCGTCACGCCCCGGGTGAACTCGCCGGCGTTGGCCGCGTCCCTGGTCGCGCTCGTCGCCACCATCCGCACCGAGCGCGCCCCGGCCGCCTTGACGATGTCCGCGTACCCGGCCAGCACCCGCAGCGTGCGGGCGAGCGCGTCGGCCGCGATCCACCCGGTCGCGTCGACTCCCTGGCCCAGCCGGACGATCTCCATCCGCCGTACCACGTCGGTGAGCGTGCCCCGGCCCGGGTCGACGTCGGCCACCAGCAGCCGGAGCGAGTTGGTGCCGCAGTCGATCGCCGCCACCCGTTCGGGCGCGGTCACGGGGCACCACCTGAAGGGACGCACGGGCCGCCTTCCCACCAGCGGCCTGCCCGCGCCAGCGCCTCGGCCCCGGCCGGGTTGGCGCCCGGCACCGCCAGCTCGTGCGCGGCCAGCGCGTGCAGGCACTTCACCCGGGCGGGCATGCCGCCCGCGCTCTGGGTCCCGGCCGGGAGCGGCGCCACGCCAGCCGCCCGGGCGGCCTCGTCCCGCCGCTGCAGGTAGTCCTGGTGGGCGGACTGGTACGCCTGGCGGAGGGCGGGCTCGGTGGCGAGCCTGCGTTCAAGGTCCCGCATCACCCCGGCCGATTCCAGCCGGCTGACCGCGGCCACCGCCCGCGGGCAGGTCAGGTAGTACAGGGTCGGGAACGGGCTCCCGTCCGGCAGCCGCGGCGCCGTCTCCACCACGTCCGGCAGGCCGCACCGGCAGCGGTGCGCGACCCGGCGCAGCCCGCGCGGCGGCCGCCCGAGCTGCCGTGCCACCGCTTCCTCGTCCCGGAGACTCCCCCGGGCACGCCCCGGGGCCGGCTGGCTCACCTGGCCGCCTGCCGGTCGGCCTGCCGGACCGAGCGCCACAGCTGGTCGTACCACGGGGTGGCGGCGGCCGCGGCCGCCCGGGTCCCGCCGTGCCCGGAGCGGGGCCCGATCACGATGTAACAGGTCTGGCCGGGCAGGCACAGGTGCAGCCGGTCCCGTGCCTGCTGCTCGATGTAGGCGGGATCGGTCAGCCGCCGCTGCTCGGCCGACAGCGCCCGCAGCTGCGCCAGCGTCTGCGCCTGCTCGGCTTGCAGCTGGTCGATCTGGCGGCGCTGCGCGATGTACTCGCGCACCGGGTAGGCGAGGCTGAGCGCCACCGCGCAGATCACCGCGGCGAGCACCGCGGCCCGGCTGGTCAGCCGGGGCCGGTCCCGGCGAGGGCCTGTCGGGCCGGCCACGGTCTACTCCCCCAGCGATGACCGCGGGAAGGCGGCGCCACCCGCGTAGCCCGCCGCGTCGTCGAGCTGCTCCTCGATCCGCAGCAGCTGGTTGTACTTGGCGACCCGCTCGGTCCTGGCGGGCGCGCCGGTCTTCATCTGGCCGCAGTTGATCGCCACCGCCAGGTCGGAGATCGTGGTGTCCTCCGTCTCTCCCGACCGGTGACTGATCATGCAGCTGAACCCGCTCCGGTGGGCCAGGTCCACCGCATCCAGCGTCTCGGTCACGGTCCCGATCTGGTTCACCTTGACCAGCAGCGCGTTGGCGGAGCGATCGGCGATGCCCCGGCGCAGCCGTTCCGGGTTGGTGACGAACAGGTCGTCGCCGACGATCTGGACCCGGTCCCCGAGCGCAGCCGTGAGCGCGTGCCAGCCGCTCCAGTCCTCCTCGTCCAGCGGGTCTTCCAGCGAGACAATCGGGTAGGCGTCCAGCCAGCCGGCGTAGATACCGGTCATCTCCTCGCTGGTGCGCGCGCTTCCCTCGAACTGGTAAGCGCCGTCGGCGTAGAAGCTGTTGGCCGCGGAGTCGATCGCGAGCGCCACGTCCAGCCCGGGCGTGAACCCGGCCTTGCCGATCGCCTCCACGATCAGGTCCAGCGCCGCCCGGTTGTGCGCCAGGTCCGGCGCGAAGCCTCCCTCGTCGCCGACTCCGGTGCTCAGCCCGTGCTGCTTGAGCACAGCCTTGAGGGCGTGGTAGCTCTCCGCCCCCCACCGCAGCGCCTCCTCGAACGTGGCCGCGCCCACCGGGGCGATCATGAACTCCTGGATGTCGACACTGTTGTCGGCGTGCGCCCCGCCGTTCAGGATGTTCATCATCGGCACCGGCAGCAGGTGCGCGTTCGGGCCGCCGAGGTAGCGGAACAGCGGCAGGCCGGCGGACTCGGCCGCGGCCTTGGCCACCGCCATGCTGACCGCGACGATCGCGTTCGCGCCCAGCCGCGACTTGTCCGGCGTCCGGTCCAGGTCGATCAGCGCCTGGTCGATCAGCCGCTGCTCGTCGGCCTCGTAGCCCACCAGTTCCGGCTGGATCTCGTCGCCCACCGCCGCGACCGCCCGGCTGACGCCCTTGCCGCCGTACTCGTCCCCGCCGTCGCGCAGCTCCACAGCCTCGAACGCGCCGGTCGAGGCGCCGCTGGGAGCCGCCGCGCGGGACAGCGTGCCATCGTCGAGCAGGACCTCGACCTCGATGGTCGGGTTCCCGCGGGAGTCCAGGATCTGCCTGGCTTGGATGGCTTCGATGGCGGGCACGTGCGGCTCCCGGGTGTCACGGTTCTCGGCAGGCTTGTCCGCAATGGAGCCTAGTAGAGTCCCCGCTGCCAGCAGCAGCGGGCACGCCGTCCCGGCCCGCCGGACTACCGATCCCGTTACCAGTTAGGATCCGGCCCCCTATAGAGGGTCAGATCTTAACGGGTGATGGCGGGACGCTTACTGGTCGCGCTGCTGCTCCCAGGCGCGGACCCGGTCCCGGTAGCGGCGGGCCGCCTCGCGCAGCTCAAGCTCCGGGTCGAGCCCGCTGGCGCGGGCCGTGGCCACCAGCCGCAGCAGCTCGGCTCCGAGGGCGTGCCCTTCCCCGTCGGCGTCCTCCTCCGGGGGCAGGTCTGCCAGTTCCGCTGGCACGCCGGCCCGTTCCGCCCGGCGCTGCAGCTGGGTGGCGAGGGCCAGCGCGGGCTGCCCGAACGGGACCCCCGCCAGGGCCGACGCCGGGGCGCCGCTGGCCCGTGACCGTTCGTCCGCCTTGATCTGATCCCAGTTGCGCTTGACCTCGTCCGCGCCGGTCACGGTGACATCGCCGAACACGTGCGGGTGCCGCCGGACCAGCTTGCTGACGATGCCGTCGGCGACGTCGTCGATGGTGTACCCGGTGCCGTCGGCCCGCTCGGAGGCGATCCGGGCGTGGAACATCACCTGCAGCAGCACGTCGCCGAGTTCCTCCGCCAGCGCGGCCTGGTCGCCGCTCTCCAGCGCCTCCAGCGCCTCGTAGGACTCCTCGATCAGGTGCGGCGCCAGGCTGGCGTGTGTCTGCCTGGCGTCCCACGGGCAGGCCACCCGGAGCCGGTCCATCACCGCCACCAGCCGCAGCAGCTGCCCGCCTGGCAGGTCCTCAGAACCCGCCAGCACCTCCGCCCGCACGCCGCCCGGCCCCGCCGGAGCCTCACCGGATCCAGCGGCGGTCACCGCCGCCGCCAGCCGCGCGGCCGCGGCGGTCCGGCTGGCTGGCTCCTCCTCGGCACCGCCGTGATCGCACAGCCAGACCACGCTGCCGCCGCCCGCTTCGGCGGCTGCCCCGGCCAGCAGCGGCGGCAGCCGGTCCTCCGGCTTGTCCGGGACCACCTCGCAGCCGATGCCGGCCTCGGCAAGGGCCGGCAGCAGCGGGTGGTCGGCCGACCCGGCCAGCACCCGCGCCGCCTGGTCCAGTTCCCGCCACGCCTGCCGGGTCAGCAGGCCCGGCCGGACCGTCGGCGTGGTGACCAGCAGCACGACCCGGCCGCTCAGCACTGCGGAGACGACCCCGCTGGCGGCTTCGGGCTGGCCGTGACCAGCTGTGGCGCTGACAGTGTGCTGGCGGCCGGGACCACCGACAGCTGCGTGTAGTTCATCCGGCCGAACTGCGGGTTGATCTGGATCCGCAGGCTCTTGGCTGCCAGGCACTGCTCCCGGTTGAACTGCTTGCCCAGTGCCTGCAGCGCCGAGTTGGACGTCGGCATCGTGCCGCCGTCAAGCTGGCGCAGGACCGCCGTCTCGATGGCCTGGTACCGGCCGAGCTGCGTGAGCATGTCCGGCGGGAGCCCGTTCGCCACCGCGAGGTCGTCCAGGCTGGCGCTGCTCTGGCGCGCCTGGGCGCGGGCGGCCGCCAGCGCCTGCTGGCTGGCGCCCGGGGTCACCGAGACGCCGGCCCGCGTCGCGAGCTGCTCCCGCACCCGGAAGCGCACCAGCCACGACAGCACCGCCTGCGGCGTCTGCGAGGGCGGGAACTGCAGCCGGATCCGGCCGCCCGAGGCGTGATAGGCGCGGTTGAGGCTGGTGACCTCGTTCCCCAGGGTGGTGGCGGAGATCGAATGGCTGCCGATGATCGCGGCCGAGCCCATCCGGACCGGGCCGCCGCACGCGGCTTCACGGTACTGTCCGGGCGATGCGCGGAGCTGGCCGACAGCATCCCGTACCTGCCGCTCGCCGATGCTCTGCGGTCAGCGACGAGCGGCCCGCTGGCAGAG
>JAIRTY010000290.1 GCA_031254715.1 Nocardiopsaceae bacterium
ATCCAGCCCTTGCAGCGCCTTGACCAGCGGCCGGACCTTGCGGATCTGGCAGCAGAACATCCGCTCCTCGACCGAGTTGCGGAACAGGTTCACGCCGCGGCGGCGCACCATCGACTCCACCTCAGCGGCATCAGGGAACAGCACCTCCCACCGCGTGGCCGGGTAGCGTTCCCGCACCTCGTCGATGAACGCGTAGGTCTCCTGCGGCAGCCGGCCGGTGTCAACGGTGATCACCCGGACGTCCGGCTTGATCTTGACGGCCATGTCCAGGATCGCCATGCCGTCGGCCTGCATGGCGGTCACGATCGCGATGCGGTCGCCGAAGGTGTCCAGCGCCCACTCGATGACGACCTCCGGATCCTGGTCGTCGAGGTCCACGGCGATCTCGCCGATCTCCAGGTCGTCGAAACTCACCCGCTCGCCGACGCCGGCCGGCTCCAGCACATACGTCACGTTGCCAATCCCCTTACCTGTGCTCAGAAACCGCCGTCAGCCGCCGGACATCGCCATCACGATGACGATGTCCATGTCCGGCTGGACGGGCGTGGCGAGCCCGTCAAGCCCGCGGATGTCGTCGTCGCCGATCGCGACCAGGAACGCCTCGGCCACCTGGCCGCCGGGCAGCACGGTCGCGCCGAACTCGGGGAACCGGGCGGCAACCGCGGCCAGCGCCTCGCCGACGGTGGCCGCCTGCACATCCACCCGGTCCTCACCGTTCACCAGCGGGAGCACCGGGCCCGGCAGCCGTACCGCGACGCTGGTGTCCGTCGCGGCCTCGCCTGCTGCAGCGCCGTTCGCTATCGCGATCAGTTCATCGTCACTATGCGCGTTACAGAAGTCGCCCATCCTGTAGTCGGAGCCGCCGCTGCTGTCACGTTCGGCCAGCCAGGCACCGACCAGCCGGTCCATGACGCCGTTGATCTCGCCGGTGGGCACGCGGCGCAGCAGCCGCCGGCCGATCGCGGTGCGGGTCCCGAGCCCGCCGCCGACGGTCAGGTCGTAAGCCTCCACCCGCTCGCCTGAGTCCAGCCGGGTGGTGGTGCCCTGCAGCCCGATCTCACCGATCCAGTGCTGCGCGCAGGCGTGCGGGCAGCCGTCCATGTGGACGCCGAGGTCCCCGAGCTGCTCAGCGCCGTAACGGCCGGTCAGCCCGACGAGCAGCTCATCGAGCTTGCCCTTCGTCTCGGCGACCGAGTAGTTGCAGAACTGGTGCGAGGTGCACGCCACAGAGCGGCCGAAAGCGCGGCCCCGGCCGAGGTCGTAGCCGATCTCGCGGAGCGTCGCCGTCACGTCCTCGACCCGCTCCGCTGGCACGTTGGCCAGGATGAAGTTCTGCTGCCGGGTGAACCGCAGGTCGCCGCCGTAGCTGGAAATCAGGTCGGCCAGCGTTTCCAGCTTGGTCCCGGTGATCAGGCCGGACGGCACGGACACGCCGATGTAGACCAGGCCGTGCTGCCGTTGCGGGTGGACACCGAGGTGGTCGGCGTCGACTTCCGGCTCCGGAGCCTCGCCATCCTCGAGCCGCCGGCCCAGCACTTCCTCGATCTTGGTGCGCATGCCCCCGGGGCCATAGTCGTCCATCATGAACTTGATCCGCGCCTTGGCCCGCGAGATGCGGTAGCGCAGATCGCGCTGCCATGCGTTGGTGACCGCTTCGAGCACCTCGATGGTCTGCTCGCGCGGGATGAACACGCCGATGTCACGCGAGATACGGGGGGTGTTCGTCATGCCACCGCCGATACGCAGCGCGAAACCCTCGCGCCCGTCCCGCTTGACCGCGAGCAGGGCCACGTCAGAGATCTCCGGCGCGTTGCACTGCGCCGCGCACGCCGCAATCGTGTACTTGTGCTTGCGCGGCAGGTTGGAGAACTCCGGGTTGCCGTAGAAGTGGGCGGCCACCTCGCGGATGACCGGCGTAACGTCGAACGGCTCATCGGCGGTCAAGCCGGCCACGGGACAGCCCGTGATGTTGCGGACGGTGTCCCCCTCGCCGCCGTTCGTGGTCAGCCCGGCGGCCTCGATCTCGTTCATCACATCGGGCAGCTTCGCCAGCGGGACCCAGTGCAGCTGGATGCCCTGCCGTGAGGTCAGCTCAGCCTCGTCGCGCCCGTACTCGCGGGTGATACGGGCCAGGGCACGCAGCTGTGCGACGCTGACCAGGCCACCGGCTACCTTGACCCGCACCATGAAGGTGCCGATCTTCGGCTTGTCGTGGGCCAGCGCCCACCAGTAGAGGCGGACTATGTCCTCTTCTGGGATGTCCTCGTAGCCGCGCGCAATCAGCTCCGGCAGCTCGTCACGGACGTTCATCGGCGGGCGGTCGCGCTTGAGCCGCTCGATGTAGTTGCGCTTGTAGACCAGCTCCCAGTCGGGAGGCGGGCGATCAGCAACCCCGCGCCGGGACGGCCGGGGCGAAGGCAAGGCAGGCGTAACAGCCACGGGAACCTTCCGGGGGTAGCACGGACAGACTGGTGTCAGGCCCCGATAGCCGTGGACAGCGCCGGAGCCTTAGCCGGCGCTGCAACAGACCGCGCTGTGTACCCGCAGCAAGTCAACGTGACGCCGCCGCACCAGTACCAGGCCTGCGCCCATACCAGTGGACCTCCCTCGCGGGCTGGCGGCATCACACACAGAGAACAATGCGAGAATAGCTGCCCGATCCATCCCTGCGCTACCTCTGATTCCGGTCAGGCCGCGGCTTCCAGTGCCAGCAGTGCCCGCTTGGCTTCCGGCCCGCCGGCGTAGCCGCCGTACGAGCCGTCGGAGCGGACCACCCGGTGACAGGGCACCACGATCGGCACCGGGTTGACCGCGCACGCCGTGCCGGCCGCCCGGACCGCCCGGCCGCTCCCGGCCGCGGCCGCGACCTGCGCGTAGCTTTCGGTGGCGCCGTAGGGGATGTGCGGCAGATGGGCCAGCACCTGACGACGGAACCCGCTGGCCAGCCGCAGGTCCACCGGCACGTCGAACACGGTGCGCCGGCGGCTGAAGTACTCCTCCAGCTGCAGCGCGACCGCGTCCAGCCGCTCCGGCGCGGCCAAGATCCGGGGACTGACCGTCTGCGCGAGCTGCACCAGCGCCGCTTCGTGGCCCTGACGGGGGTAGGCGACCCGGACCAGGCCGCGGGCGGTCGCGGCCAGCAGCAGCGACCCGACCGGCGTGTCGAGCACGCGGTAGGCGACGTCCAGGATCCCCTCGGCGGCGGCGGTGGCGGCCAGCCGTGCGTGCAGCCGCGCCGTTGCCTGCTCGTCGCCCTCCAGCAGCGGCCCGAGCAGCTGCCGGGGCTCCGGTTCTATCGAGGTCATCGGCTCGCTCCTTCTTCCTCCTCCGCGCGCGCCGGATAGGCGATGCGAAGAGTCTTGATGCCGTCGGCGGCGGCTCGCCGCGCCGCGTCGGTGCTGCCGCCGGTGATCTGCGCGATCTGGGCGTACGGCAGCCCGGCCAGGTAGTGATAGGCGACCGCGGCCCGCTGCTTGGCGGGCAGTGCGGCCAGCGCCGCCCACAGGTCGCCGTCCCAGTCCTCCGGGCGGCCGGTGCGCGCGGGCCGCTCGGGGAGCGACCCGGCCGCGAGCGGCCGCCGGGCCGCGGACCGCGTGGCGTCGATGGCCTTGCGGTGGGCGATCGTGACCAGCCAGGCCTCCACGTTGGCGTCCCCGCTCAGCTCCGGGTAGGCCTTCAGTGCCGCCAGGAACGTCTCCGACCAGGCATCCTCTGCCTCGTCCGGGCCCAGCACCGCCCGGCATACCCGCAGCACCATCGGCCCGTACTCGGCCACGATCTGCTCAAACGGTCGCATGGTCACACCAGGTAAACGCCGGGGGGCGCCGGAACGTGAGACGGCGGATCAGAACAGCCGCCCCTCCCGCGCCTCATCGGTTGCCTCCAGGTCCAGCAGCGCCGCCTTGCGCGCCAGGCCACCGGCGTACCCGGTCAGCCGCCCGTTCGCACCCACGACCCGGTGGCATGGCACCACGATCAGCAGCCGGTTCCGGGCATTTGCCACCCCGACCTGCGGCGCCAGGCCCTGGTCCCCCAGCTCGCCGGCCAGCTGCCCGTACGTGCGCGTCTGGCCGTACGGAATGCGGGCCACCAGCTCCCACACCCGCCGATCGAACTCATCTCCATGCAGATCAAGCTCCAGCTCGAACGCCGCCCGTTCCCCGGCGAAATACTCCCCGAGCTGCCCTCCCGGCTCCGCGAAGTCCTCCGGCGCCAGCCGGCCCAGCCGCTCCGGCCGCGGCCGGTTGCGCTGACCAGCGAAGTAAACGCCGGACAGTCTCCGGTCGCTGGCAACCAAGGTCAGCTCACCGAGCGGCGATTCCACCACCGCGTGCGTCACGGCCATCGGTATTCACCCCTCCGGGACCGGCCACGGTCCGTCGCCGCGGCGTCATCGTTCTCACCAGGTAGACGCCCCGGCGCCGCCGAACGTGAGGTGCCGCGGAGATCAGCTGCGGCGGATGGTGGCCAGCCAGGCCTGGACCACGGGGGAACCGAACCCGGGGTTGATCGCAAACGTGTCCGCCGCTATCCCGGTCACGGCCCAGCCGTCGGCGAATGCGGTGCGGATCTCGTCTTCGCGGATCCGGCGCGGGCCCCAGTCTCCGGGCTGCCGGTCGCTGAAACACATCAGGTAGCAGGTCCCGCCCGGTCGCAGCACCGAGGCCAGGCTGGTGACGTACCGGCCACGCTGCTCGTCGTCGAAGACGTGGAACAGCCCGCTGTCGATGACCGTGTCGAACGTCCGGCCGAGAGAGCCCAGGCTCAGCATGTCGGCGACCTCGAACCGGACGCTCAGCCCCCGTTCGGCGGCCTTCCGGCGCGCCTGCTCGATGGCCCGCGGTGCCACGTCCACCCCGGCCGCATCCGCGCCGCTGGCGGCGGCCAGCAGCGCATGCTCACCGGTGCCGCAGCCGGCATCCAGCACCCGCCCGGCCAGCAGCCCGCTGTCGGCCAGGCGGACGAACGCCGGCTGCGGGCGGCCAATGTCCCACGGCGGCGGCGTGGCTGACCCATACGACTCATCCCACTCGGGCGTTCCGGCCGTCATCCCATCCCCTGTCAGGCTCCGCTCCCCATCAGCTGCTGCCACGATCCGGTTTACCATTCACCCGGGCCGGTGTGCTGGCGCGTTGCCACCGGGCCGAGCGCAGAGTTTCAGGCGGCTGCTGGTGCCATGGCGAGGAAGGTTTCCTGGACCAGGTCGATGTGCGTGCCGGGCGCCAGGAGTGCGGTGAGGTCCGCTGTGAAGTCCGCCTGGTCCTGTTCGGAGTAGCTGAGGAACGTGGCGCGGGTGCGTTCGACGCCGACGACGGTCTCGGCTGGAAGCCGCAGCGCCCTGCTGTGGCTCGCCTCGACCGTCTGGCCGAAGAGCCCGGTCTGCCTCAGTGCCCTCAGCCAGCGCGGCTGGCCGTCCCACGTCCCGTCCTGGCGGCTGTAACTGATCCATAGCTCGCGTAGCTTGGCCTGGAGCGGCTCGGGGTAACGCTCCCCGGTGGTCAGCAGCGCCAGCCACCCGCCGGGCCGCAGCAGCCGGGCGGCTTTGGCCAGGCCCACGCCGGGATCAACCCAGTGGAAGGCCGTGGCGGACACGATGAGCTCGAACGGCCCGACGCCCGCGAAATCCTCGAACGAGCACACCTCGAACCGGGCCGTCGCATCCGCGACAGTGCGCCGGGCGGCCTGCACCATCGCCGCGCCGATGTCGATGGCGGTCAGGCTGAGCGCCCGCCCGGCCAGCTGCCGGGTGAGCTGGCCGGTGCCGCAGCCGATCTCCAGCACGGCGGCACCAGGGCCGATTGCCGCATTCGCCACCACGGCGCCGGTAATCTCGGCGGGATAGCCTGGGCGGGTGGCGTCATACCGCCCAGCCACTCCGTCGAAAAGGACGCGCCGCTGCTCCCGCGTCCTGCGTTGCTCCGGCGTCTCGGCGGTCACGGCAACAGTCTGGCCCAGGGAGCACCGCCCAGCGAGCCAGCGCGAGTCCCAGCGGCCCGGCTAACCGGAATGGGCAGCTGGTGGTGCGAATGCCGTCAGCCCGGCACGCCAGGCCTGGTCGAGGTCGGCATCCGGGGGAACCGGCGTAGGCGCGGTAGGCCGCCGCGATCGCCGCGAGGACGCCAGCGCCATCGCTGTTGCCGGCGGCGGCTGCCGCGAGCGCGCGAGGC
>JAIRTY010000028.1 GCA_031254715.1 Nocardiopsaceae bacterium
CCTGGTGAGGTAACCATGTCCAGCATCAGCCATCCGGCCTTTGCCCGCCTCTACCCCCGTCTCAGCCAGGCCATGGACGACGGCGGGATGGCCCGTGGTCATCGACGTCGCCGACGCGCTGGCCGGGGTGTCCAGCGATATGGCCTGATTGGGTGAGGCAAGCAGCGTCGCGAGTACATCTAAGGCCTTCCCGCGGCCGGTCACCAGCGGGCTGCCGCCATTGATCACCTCCACCGGGCCCAGCACACGGAAATCCAGCGCGCTCATCGCCTGCAGCACTCCCGGTTGGCCGCCAGCTATTCCTGCGGGTAAGACGCTCCCGCCGATGCGCTGAGGATAACCGCACAGACCGGTCGCAGCCCGCGCCCGGTGCTCAGCCGGTTGATCGCAGGGCGGGGAGCACCTCGCCGGCCAGCCGCTGCATGGCCGCTCGCTGGTCAGGGCCGACGAGGAAGTTGAATCCGGTGAAGCCGAGGCTGAGCAGGTGCCGCAACTGGCTGACCGCCTGCTCGGCCGACCCGCTGACCACGTCTTCCTCCGGCGTGGCGGCCGGGCCGAGGCGGATGTTCAGGTTGAGGATGCTGCGGATGTCGGCTGGCCGCCGGCCCACGGCTTCCGCTGCGTCGTCGATCAGGCGCCGCATGGCGGGGAACTCGGCCACGGGCTTGTACCCGAGGGAGGGGATCCAGCCGTCGGCGAGCGCGCCGGTGGCCGCGAGCGCGCGCGGGCCGAAGGTGCCCAGCCACACCGGGATCGGGTGCGCGGGCCTGGGTTCCATGGTGAGGTCGCGGACGCCGTGGTGGCGCCCGTGCTGGGCGTAGTCCGAGCGGGTCCAGGCGCCGCGGATCACCTGGACGGCCTCGGCGAGGGCGTCGATCTTCTCCGCCGGGGACAGCGCCGGGCCGCCGACGGCCGCAATCTCCTCGTCGGAGTAGCCGGCGCCGAGCCCGAGGATGAACCGCCCGCCGGACATCAGATCGAGGGACGCCGCGAGCTTGGCGACCATGGCCGGGCGGCGGAACGGCATGCCCAGTACCCGGCTGGCGACACCGATCCGGCTGGTGCGGGCGGCGATCCAGGTCAGCATGACGGTCGTCTCGTAGCTGGGGCTGGTGCCGCAGGGGTGGTCGGCGGCGGAGACGAAGTCGAAGCCGAGCCGCTCAGCCTCCTGCGCCAGGCCGACCGGGTCGTCGCCCGGCGCGGCCGAGGCGGGCACGCCCACCCCGAAGATCAAGTCCGGCTTGGTCGCTGACATGTCAGCAACCGTAACAGCTTACTGACATGTCAGCAACAAGTTAGGATGGTGCCCGTGGCCTCATCTGGCTGGCTGACCGCCCCGCAGGAACGCGCCTGGCGCCGCTACCGGCGCATGCGCACGCTGCTTGACCTGCAGAACGCCCGCGATCTCCACCGGGACTCCGGGCTGTCGGAGGCCGACTACGACGTGCTGTCCACGCTGACGGAGAAACCCGATGGCCGCTGGCGGGCCCGGGACCTGGCGGCCCAGCTGCTGTGGTCCACCAGCCGGCTCGCCCACCACGTCGGGCGGATGGAACAGCGCGGGCTGGTGGCACGCCAGCCCTCCCCCGGCGACGCCCGCGGGGCGTTCATCAGCCTGACCGAGCGGGGGAAGGCCACCCTCCGCGCCGCCGCGCCACCGCACGTCGCCTCCGTCCGCCGCCACCTGATCGACCTGCTCACCCCGGGCGAGATCGCCGCGCTCGACAGCATCGCCGGAAAGGTCATCACGCACCTCGCCGGTCAGGTCCCCGCCGGACTGCCGCCCCGCTAGCGCCGCTGCGGGCTCGCGATCGGCGCCCTGCTCCCTGGCGCCTACCCCGGCTTGTCGTAAGAGGGTTCGGGCAGCGGGATGTTCCGGCGCTGGGAGATCCAGTAGCTGCGCTCGCGCAGCGGCCTGATCGCGATGCGGAACCAGTCGTCGCCCGCTCCCCCGCTGGTAAGATCCCACGTCCCCGCCTGATCCCCGGCCGGCTCGATGGGCCAGGCTGCCAGGCTGAGCGGCCAGGTATCCACGACTCCCTCGTCCCGGTCGTCGCCGGCGATCACGCTGCCCCCGGCGATATGCGGCAGCGCGTTCCCGGCGTGATGCGCCTGCCAGTTCTCCGCCCACTGGCTCAGCGTGAACGTGGCCGTCAGGAAGTAGAGCAGCCCCGCCGAGGGAATCAGCAGGACCTCGGTGTCCGCGCGGCCTGCGGGGTCGTCCATGCCGCTGACCTGCAGGTGAATGGTCCGGTGCGACATGAGGTTGACCACCCTGACCCGGGCCTGCACGCGCAGCAGCCGACGGTCGTCCGCTGGCAGGCCCCAGCCGGCGACGGCGCCGACCCGCGGGGCGGCCGCCTCCCCGGAGTCGCCGGAAAGGACGGAGACCTGCTCCACGTACACATCGATGCGGGGCGCGTCATGGTCCAGCCGGCTCCGGGCGCTGTCGATCGCCAGCGAGTGAGAAGCCTCCAGCGTCCGCTGGCTCAATGTCGTCGTGCGGTGGGTCTCATACGCCTGCCATGCCACCACAATGGTCCCGAGCACGGCCACGGCGACGGTGATGACGGTCAATATCACCGTCAAAGATTACGCAGTTCCCCATGGGCGGGGACGTCCAATCACCCTGACAAGGCCATGGCACCTCCCATGGCCCGCGAGGTAATGTCGGGGCTGCGCACTCACAATGACCGACCATGAGGTCTGGGGTGGCCGCGTGTGCCGCGGACCGGGGGAGGGAGTCGTGGCCACCAGCCTTAACCTGACGACGGGCATGACGTACGAAATCACGTTGCAGGGCGCCCAGCGCTGGGTGCGCGTAGCGCGGCTCGTGTCGGTGCTGCCCGGTGCCCTGGTGCTCGAACTCGACAGCGGCCGCCAGCTGAGAGTCCCGCAGGCCGCCCTTATTTCGGCCCGTCCGCTCGCCGTCTCCGGCCCGCCCCCCCGCACCGGCCTGGCCCCATCGCGCAGGGGCCCGGCTAAGGGGCCGGGCCGCGGCGTGAGCCCCCCGGTGAATCCCGAGGCGTTCTATTTCACCTACATCAACGAGAAGGGCAGCGACGTTTCCGCCGCATGGCTGCTGGATCTGCGCACCAGGCTGCTCAAGGAAACCAGCGGTAACGGCGCCTCCACCGTTCTCAAGAATGCGATAGCCGATGCCCTCGACGCGGCGGCCAGGGAACTGCTGGAAAACGAGTTCGAGCGGCACGAGTCCGCCTACGAGCTGGCCTGCCAGGACATCCAGGCGGCCACGGCCGCGCTGGATTCCGCTGCCGGGGCGGGCCGGGTCCCGCCCGCCTATTTCCGCACCCTGCTGCGGCAGCTGACATACGTGGTGGACACGGAGCACTCGCGCTACCTGCGCAACGCGGTGTCCTCCCCCGACTTCGCCAGCTTCCTTCCCCGGGAGCACTTCTACGTGGGCGACGACCAGACCTTCCTGCTCACGGTGTCGGCGGGGCTGCCGCCCGGCGACGCGCCGGTCGAAAGCGTCCAGCTGCTCGTGGGCCAGGCAGAGGGGCTGCGCGCCCAGGGCCAGACGGGTTTCGTCCAGATGCTGCGCCCCGGTGAGACCAGGGAGCTCGTGCAGCGGCTGAAGGTCTCCGACCTGGCGCTGGGCGTCGGGGAGGCGACGATCTCGCTGAGCCTGCGATACCGCTGCACGTCCGGCCACATCGAGGAGAGCCCCGCCCGGAGCATGGTGGCGGTACTCGAGCCGGCCCGCAAGTTCGTGACCGTCGTCAACCCCTACAGCCGGTACTCGGGCGGTACCCCGGTCGATGAGCAGAAGATGTTCTTCGGCCGACGGGAGCTGCTCGACCGGATCTACAGCGAGGTCACGACCGGGCCGCTGGGCCAGTGTTTCGTGCTGTACGGGCAGAAGCGGTCGGGGAAGTCCTCGGTGCTGCGGCAGCTCACCAACCGCCTGCGCCCGCCGAGCCTGACCGTCTATCTCAGCCTGGGAACCATCGACACCGCCCGGGCGGAACGCAGCTTCGTGCAGGCCTGCATCGACGCGCTGTATGAGCGGCTGGTGCACGACTTCGACATGACGGATGTGGTGGAGCACAACTGGCCGCGGGAGTTCCAGGTCGAGGCGTCGCCGATCGAGAGCTTCCGGCGCAGCGTGCGCGCCGCCACCCGGCTGTTGCAGGCGCGCAAGGGATGGCGCGACGTCAGGCCGATCTTCCTCATCGACGAGTTCACCTACGTCTACGAGTACATCAGGGAAGGGCTGCTCACGCCCGCCTTCATGCGGCAGTGGAAGTCGCTGCTGGAGAGCAGGACGTTCGACGCGGTGCTGGTCGGCCAGGACACGATGCCCCGCTTCAAGGAGGCGTATCCGAACGAGTTCGGCGTGACCCACGACGAGCGGATCAGCT
Organism: Nocardiopsaceae bacterium; assembly: GCA_031254715.1. GTDB lineage: Bacteria > Actinomycetota > Actinomycetes > Streptosporangiales > Streptosporangiaceae > JAIRTY01. Next base: position 4,386 of record JAIRTY010000028.1, read on the forward strand.
ACCTCAGCGCCGACGAGTCGCGCGCGCTCGCGGAAAACCCGATCATGATGGGCGGGGAGTCGCGCTACAAGGGCGCCTCCCTCGACCGCCTGCTCGGCCTCACCGCTGGCAGCGCCTTCTACCTCCAGATCTTCTGCGACCGGCTGGTCGCCCACCTCAACAGGAACCGGCTGGTCTTCATCACCGAGTCGGTGGTCGGCGACGTGCTCGGGCATCTCACGACAGGCCCGTCCGCGCTGTCCATCGACAAGTTCGACCCGCTGATCACCGCCGCCGGAGAGTCGGTCGCGCTGGCGCCGAAGGAGAGGTACCTGGCGCTGCTGACCCGGATCGCGCTGAACCCGCTGATCACCTCCCAGGAGGTGGCGGCGGACGAGGCGGCGCTGGTGCGTGACCTGTTCGCGCGCGAGGTGCTCGAACGTGACGCTGCCGGGCGGCTGCGTATCAGGGTGGGGCTGTTCGCTGAGTGGCTGCGGGCCAACAGCATGGGGAACGGGGCATGAGCGGCGCCAATCCGTTCGTGGGATACGGGACCATCGCCTCGGGCGACCGGTTCGTGGGCCGGGAGACCGAAAGCGCGGCACTGCACCGGCGCCTGTACGAGGCCCGCAGCAGCGCCGCGCTGATCGGCCTGACGCGGATGGGGAAGTCCTCGCTGGCCAACAAGATCATCACCGAGCCCCCGGACGAGCGGACCGCGACCGGGTGGATCAACATCGCCACCGCCCGGTCGGGCGCCGAGGTGCTCGCCGACATCCTCGCGATGTGCCCGTCGGAACAGGCCCTGCACGCGACGTTCACGACGGCCGGCGGCGCGGAGGGCGCCCAGGAGGTCCCGATCCACGGCCTGTACCGCATGATCAGGGACGCGCTGCTGCGGCTGCGGCGGACGGACGGCCATCTCGTCGTCGTGCTGGACGAGTTCGACTCGATCAGGCATTTTCCCGATGCCCGCGAGTTCCTCAATCTGCTGCGGGAGCTTGTCTACTTCCCCGACCGGATCCCGATGGCGGCCCTGGCGGTGGCCCGCCGCCCGATCGACCGGATCGAGGTCGAGGCCGCCGACATCTCGAGCTTCGCGGGCGTGTGCGACTCGCTGTATCTGGGCCCGATGGAGTATGAGGAGATCAGGACCATGGCGGCGCGCTGCCAGGAACTTGCTTCCGGCGCGGCCGACGCCGCCTGGAAGTACGCGACCGGCCATCCCTTCCTGTCGGAGGTGGCGTTCTGCCGGATGGCGGAGCACGGGACGACCGATATCGCGCGGGTGATCCTGCCCGACCTGTCGTCGTATTACCAGAAGCTGGCCGGCTTCATGCGCGGTGAACAGCTGTGGGAGCCGCTGCTCGCGCTGGCTTCGGGACGTGCGATCGACGTGGACGTGGCGGACGGCGCGCTGGTGCGGCGCTACGGCCTGGTCGACGACAACGGCGAGGTGTGGTCCTCGGAGTTCGCAGCCTACCTGCGCTCGCGCTGACGGCCCGTGAGTCACCGGCACCGTCCTGGAGTGCACCGGCGGATCCAACCTCACAGCGGCGGCGCTCGCCGGCTGACGCAATCCCTCATGCCGGTCAGGCCGCGCCACCGGCGGCCTGACCGGCATGCAGCCGGCCAAACCGCGGAGCGGCCGACGCGGTGAAGGCCTGGATGCCGTCGATGACCGCCTCGAACCGGATCGAGGCGAGGAGGTCGAAGGAGTGCTGGGCGCCAGGCAGCTCGGCGTAGACGACGGGGCTGGCGGAGCCGCGCCTGGCCCGCTCGGCGAGGGCGCGTGCCTGCTCGGGAGAGGTCAACGTGTCCTGGCCGCCGTGCACGATCAGTAGCGGTGCGCAGCCGCGCCCGGCGTAGTCGAACGGCGAGGAGGGCAGTGAGTGGCGGCTGGTAATCCCGCCGTAGTAGCCGTAGAGCCCGACGACCGCTGCCACGGACGTATCGGCAAGCTCGAACCCCGGCTGGAAGGCGGGATCGTTCGCGGTGAAGCCCGCCAGCGTCGCCAGCCGCGCGCCGTATGAGCTCCCCGTGAGCACGATCCGGCCGGGGTCGCCGCCGTGCTTGCTCGCCCGCGCGTGCCCAGGCGATCACCTTCTTGACGTCGGTCAGCTCGTCGGGGAAGGCGGCGGCGGGTTGCAGCCGGTAGGTCGCGCTGATGCAGACCCAGCCCTGGCGGGCGAGCCGGAACAGCAGCCGGCGGGCGTAAAAGCTCCTGCGCCCGGGTGCGAGCGAGAACCCGCCACCGTGCAGATGGATCAGCACCGGCCCGCCGCTGCCGCCACCGCGCCGCCGGTAGAGATCGAGGCGGTTGCTGCGCCCGGCATCGCCGTAACTGAGGTTGCGGGTGCGCCTGACACCGGGATGGAACACCGGTAGCGGCGCGAACAGGATCCGGCCCCAGGGGACTTTCGGCTGCACGGCTCCGGCGTGCCGCCACTGCGGCCCGATCCCACGGTCGAGCGCTTGCTCGATCGCGGGCGCTGCGCGCAGGCTCCGGCGCACGAGAACAGGCGTGCCGCCAAACGGCGCGACGGTGAGAGCGAGCGCGATCCATACCTGCGGCCCGTGGAAATCGCCCTGGAAAAACCCGAGCAGCGCCGAAGTGGCCAGCCAGTAGCAGGCAAGGAACGGCGACTCATTCGGGATCGCGCTGATGAGCCAGGTGGCCAGGCCCAGCGTTCCCGAGCGGGACGGCGGCCGCAAGGACACCGCCATCCCTACGGTCGCCAGCCCCACCGTGATCAGGAAACCGACCGGCACGGCACTCCCCTCCTCCGCCATTTCGCTGGGTGCGTGATGCCCCTCAGCGTGCAGCAGGCCCGTACCGGGAGACATCCGCCGGCCGGCCACTGTGCCAGCGCCGTAAGCTGGCCGTCCGCCCCGCCGGGGGAAGCCGGTCACCGACATCTTTTGGGTGATCCAGGATCACTCTGAAGGCTGATGACGGAACGCGGTACGGTCCACCAAAGTGGGATTCGCCCGGCCGGGCTATCCAGTGAGCAGGGGGCCAGTCGTGACCGCGCAGCAAGGGCAAGCGATTCAGCCAGCGCCTGAATTGACGGCGCCACGGCCTCCGGCAGCGGACGCGGTGATCCGGGCCGAGGCTCTCACCAAGCGCTACGGCGCTGTGACCGCGCTGGACAAGCTCACCGTCGCGGTACCGGCGGGGATCACCGGCCTGGTCGGCGCGAACGGCGCCGGTAAGTCGACGCTGGTCAAGATCCTGCTCGGGCTGCTCGAGCCGTCTGACGGCCGGGCCGCGGTGCTCGATCAGGACTGCGCGAGGGCGGGTCAGCGGATCCGGACGCTGACCGGCTACATGCCTGAGCACGACTGCCTGCCGGCGGACGTGACCGCCACCGAGTTCGTCACCCACCTGGGCCGGATGTCCGGCCTGCCGCCGACCGCGGCGAAGGAGCGGGCGGCGGACTCGCTGCGCCACGTCGGCCTCTACGAGGAGCGCTACCGCCAGATCGGCACCTACTCGACGGGGATGAAGCAGCGGGTGAAGCTCGCCCAGGCGCTGGTCGGCGACCCGAAGCTGCTGTTGCTGGACGAGCCGACCAACGGGCTGGACCCGGCGGGGCGCAGTGCGATGCTGGAGCTGGTCGAGCGGATCGGCAACGTGTTCGGCATCTCCATCCTGGTCGCTTCGCACCTGCTCGGTGAGGTCGAGCAGATCTGCGACCACCTGGTGGCCATCGAGGCGGGCAAGCTCCTGCGCGCCGATACGGTCAGGTCGGTCACGCGCGCCAGCCGGGCGCTGGTCATCGAAGTGGAAGAGGGCACCGAGTTGCTGCGAGATGAGCTCCTGCGGCGCGGGCTCGCGGTGGCCGTCGAGGGGCGCGGCGTGACGGTCGGGCTGGCCGGCGACCAGACCTTCGACGTCGTCCGCGACGCGGTCGCCGAGCTGGGCCTGCCGCTGAACCGGATGGAGCAGCGCCGGCACCGGCTGGAGGAGCTGTTCTCCGGCGACCAGCCGGCGGCCGGGGTCACGTCCGGGGGTGCTGGCGATGTCCGCTGAGATTACGGCCGCCGGGGCGGCCGCGAACGGCGCCGGCGTCATCCACGACATCGGCTACCAGGCCTACGACGGTCCCCGGCTGGGACGGGCGCAGATCATGCTGGCGCTCGGCTGGCACAGCCTGAAGTCCGCGTTCGGCATCGGCCGGGGCGCGAAGGCCAAGATCGTGCCGGTGTTCACGTTCGCGGTGATGTGCGCACCCGCGGTCGTGAACGCGATCCAGCTGGCCGTGACCGGGACACACACGCGGGTCGTTCCCTACGACACCTACCGGCCCGTCGCGCTGCGGGTGCTGGTGCTGCTGATATTCCTGGCCGCGCAGGCCCCGGAGGTCGTGTCGCGGGACCTGCGCAGCCACGTGCTGCCGCTGTACTTCGCCCGGCCGATCCGCCGGGCGGACTACCCGCTGGCGAAGCTCGCCGCCTTCGTCGCCGCCTGCCTGGTGCTGATCGAGGTGCCGCTGCTGGTCCTCTACGTCGGCACGGTCACCCAGGTCCGCACCGGCAGCGCGGTGTGGAGCGAGACCAGGGCGCTGATCCCTGGCCTGCTGCTCGGCGCCGCCTGGGCGGCTGTGGCGGCCGCGCTCGGGCTGCTGTTCGCCTCGTTCAGCAGCCGCCGCGCATACGCGACCGGGTCGGTGGCCATCTTCTTCTTCCTCACCTGGACCCTGGCGCTGCTGCTCACCAGCATCGGAGAGCACGCGTTCGGCCCGGGCCTCCAACAGCCGTCGGCGCTGGCCCGGCTGGCCGGCCTGATCAGCCCGTTTACCGCGCTGGACGGCATGCGGCAGTGGCTGGGCGGCACATCGCCGGGGCCGGTTCCCGATCCCGGTGGGTACGGGGCGCTGTACGGGATCGCGGTGCTGGCGTTCCTGCTGGCGGGCGCCGGCGGTCTGCTGCTGCGATACCGGAAGGTTGGTGTGGCGTGACCTCGGTCGAGTTGCGCGGTGCGTCGCGGTGGTACGGCAGCGTGGTGGCGGTCAACGACGTCACGATGACGATCGGCCCGGGGGTGACCGGGCTGCTCGGCCCGAACGGCGCAGGTAAGTCCACGCTGATCCACCTGATCTCCGGGTTCCTGGCACCCTCGCGGGGCGAGGTCACGGTCAGCGGCGAGCACCCGTGGCGCAACCCTGACCTCTTCCGCCGCCTCGGGCTGGTGCCCGAGCGCGACTCGGTCTACGCGTTCCTCACCGGGTCAGAGTTCGTCGCCGCGACGGCCCGCCTGCATCGCCTGCGCGATCCGCGCAGCGCGTCGCGGCGGGCGATCGAGATGGTCGAGATGACTGCCGCGGCCGACAGGAAAATCTCGACCTACTCCAAGGGGATGCGCCAGCGGATCAAGGTCGCCGCGGCTCTGGTGCACGATCCAGAGGTGATCGTGCTCGACGAGCCGTTCAACGGGATGGACCCGAGGCAGCGGCTGCACATGATGGACCTGCTGCACGCCGAGGGGACGGCCGGGCGGGTGATCCTGTTCAGCTCACACATCCTGGAGGAGGTCGAGCGGCTGTCCGGCACGATCCAGGTGCTGGTCGGCGGGCGGCTGGCGGCCTCCGGGGACTTCCGCGCGATCCGCCGGCTGATGACGGCGCGGCCGCACATGTTCCTGCTGCGCTCGTCGGACGACCGGCGGCTCGGCGCGGCGCTCATCGGGCGGCCGTCGGTGACCGGAGTTGAGCTGGGCACCCGGGGGCTGTCGGTGCAGGCGTCCGACTACGGGGCGTTCACCCGGGAGATCGCGGCGCTTACCCGCGACGAGGGCATCCGGCTGCAGGAGCTACTGCCCGCTGACGAGTCGCTGGATGCCGTGTTCAGCTACCTGCTGGCGGCGTCGTGAAGGGAGCCTTGCGCCGATGACTCGCCTGTTCAATCCGGTGGTCTTCCTGGTGACCCTGCGCGCGACGCTGGGCCGCCGCCAGGCGCTGCTGCTCGCGTTGCCCGCGCTGATCCTGATCGGCGTCGCCGCGCTGCTGACGGCGACCGCGCACAGCCCGGTCTGGCCGCCGGAGTTCCTTGGCGTCTTCGGGTTCACCGTGGTGCTGCCGCTGACGGCACTGATCATCGGTACGTCGGTGCTCGGCGCCGAGATCGACGATGGGTCGGTGGTGCACCTGCTGGCTACCCCGGTGCCACGGCTGGCGGTGACGGTGAGCAAGTTCAGCGTGGCCGTGGTGCTGACGGTGGTGTTCGGGGCGGTGCCTGAATACCTGGCGGGAGTGATCGCGACGGGCGCGACATCCCGGCTGACGCTCGGACTGCTCGCGGGCGCTGCGGTCGCGGCGGTGGTCTACAACGCGCTGTTCGTGATGCTGTCGGCGCTGACCACCCGCGCGATCGCGTTCGGGCTGCTCTACCTGCTGGTGTGGGAGGGGCTGCTCGCCAACCTGGTGGCGGGCGCGCGGCTGCTGTCGGCGGGGCAGTACTCGCTGTCGGTGGCGAACGCCATCGCGCACAACAGCTCGCTGAACGCGCACCTGACGCTTGGCACGGCGGCGGTGATGGGCTGCGTGGTGACGGTGGCCGCGCTGGCGCTGGGCGCGCGGCGGCTGTCGAAGTTCTCGCTCAAGGGCGAGGCCGCCTGAGTGCCCGCACCAGGGTGACAGACTGCTTCGCATGCCTGAGCAGATCGACATGAACGACTGGGAGCGCCGAAGCGCCCGGGCCTGGGCCGAGATTGACAGCTACGACGCCCGCGGTGAAGCCGGTGCGGCCGATTTCCGTACCCGCATCGGCGAGCTTGCCGGCGAACTGCCGCCCGGCAGCCCGGTTGCCGCCTTCGAGCGCGCCAGCGCCTGGGACTCCACGGGTCACTCGGACAAGGCCGTGCCGCTCTACCAGCAGGCGCTGGCGAGCGGGCTGGCGGGGATGCGGCGGCGCCGGGCGGTGATCCAGCTGGCGAGCTCGCTGCGGAATACCGGCCGGGCTGCCGAAGCGGTCGAGCTGCTCACCGCAGAGAGCCAGAACCACGACCCGGATGCTGCGGTACTGGCCGATGCCCTCTCGGCCTTCCTGGCCCTGTGCCTGGCCGATGCCGGCCGGGAACGCGAGGCTGTTTCTGTGGCCCTGCTGGCGCTGGCCCAGCACCTTCCGCGCTACCAGCGGTCGCTGGCGAACTATGCGCGGCTGCTCGCGGAACCCGGTCCAGCCTGACTACGCATCCGCGGCACGTACGCCACCTCGTCCCTGGTGCCCCACTCGACCAGCTGGGCGACGAACTCGTGGAACTGCGCGGCCCGCAGCACATGCCCGGGGACCGGCCCGGCCCGGCCGGCTTACGATTGGGCCCGGCCAGGGGCTGCACGATCCTCGAGGAGGCTGGTCCCATGACGGTCCTGCGGAGTTACACCGGGGGGCAGTGGCGGACGCCGTCAGGCGAAGGCGCGCCGCTGCGCGACGCCGTGACCGGGGAGGAGGTGGCGCGGGTCTCCTCCGAGGGAATCGACATGGCCGCCGCGCTGGACTACGGCCGCGCGGTCGGCGGCCCGGCGTTGCGCGAGCTGACCTTCCACCAGCGGGCGGCGCTGCTGAAGTCGCTCGGTTCCTACCTGCGCGAGCACCGGGAGGAGCTGTACGCGCTGTCCGCCCGGACCGGGGCGACCCGTGATGACTCAAAGTTCGACGTCGATGGCGGGATCGCCGTGCTGGCAAGCTACGCCAGCAAGGGGCGGCGCGCGCTGCCGAACGACACCGTCTACATCGATGGCGACGTGGAGCAGCTGAGCAGGAGCGGCGGCTTCGTCGGCCAGCACATCTGCACGCCGTTGCATGGGGTCGCGGTGCAGATCAATGCGTTTAACTTCCCGGTGTGGGGCCCGCTGGAGAAGCTGGCGCCAGCGTTCATCGCCGGTGTACCGAGCGTGATCAAGCCGGCCAGCCAGACCGCCTACCTGACCGCGAGGCTGGCGGAGCTGATCGTGGACTCCGGGCAGCTGCCACCCGGCTCGATCCAGCTGATCTGCGGCGGCGTGGGTGACCTGCTCGACCACCTGACCGAGCAGGATCTGGTGTCGTTCACCGGCTCGGCGGCTACCGCCCAGAGACTGCGGGCGCACCCGGCGGTGGTCGCTCATGCGGTGCGGTTCAACGCCGAGGCGGACTCGCTGAACTTGTCCATCCTCGGCCCGGACGCCGCGCCCGGGACCGCGGAGTTCGACCTGTTCGTGTCGCAGCTGGTCACCGAGATGACGGTGAAGGCGGGGCAGAAGTGCACCGCTATCCGCCGGGCGTTCGTGCCCGCCGGCTGGCTCGGGGAGCTGGCCGCCGCAGCCAGGGACCGGCTGGCGGAGGTGGTCGTCGGCAACCCGGCCAATCCAGCTGTGCGGATGGGCGCGCTGGCCAGCCTGCAGCAGCGGGAGGAGGTCCGCCGCTCGCTGCAAGCTCTGCTGGCCGCCGGGAAGCTGGTGTGCGGGGATCCGCAGCGGGTGGAGGTCCTGGATGCCGACAGTGAGCGCGGCGCGTTCCTCGCTCCCATCCTGCTGCAGGCGGACGACCCGGGCGGTGCCGCGCCGCACGAGGTAGAGGCGTTCGGGCCGGTGTCCACCCTGCTGCCTTACACCTCTGCCCAGCAGGTGGCGGCGCTCGCCGCGCGCGGGCGGGGCAGCCTGGTCGGCTCGGTGGTCACCGCGGACGCGGACTTCGCCCGCGAGGTGGTGCTGGGCGTGGCGCCGTGGCACGGCCGGTTGCTGGTGCTCGGCACCGACAACGCCGGGGAATCTACCGGGCACGGCTCACCGCTACCGCCGCTGGTGCACGGCGGCCCCGGCCGCGCGGGCGGCGGGGAGGAGATGGGGGGCATCCGCGGCGTCCTGCACCACATGCAGCGCACCGCCGTCCAGGCCAGCCCCGAGACGCTGGGCGCGATCACCGGCCGCTGGGTTCCGGGGGCGCCCCGCCGGGAACGGGAACATCCGTTCCGCATGTCGCTAGCGGAATTGCGGCCTGGAGACTGCGTGGTCACCGGCTCGCGGACCGTCACGCCGACGGACATCTCCGGCTTCGCTGAACTCACCGGCGACACCTTCTATGCCCACACCGACGAGGAGGCCGCCAGCGCCAACCCGCTGTTCGGCGGCATAGTCGCGCACGGTTACCTGGTCGTGTCGCTGGCAGCCGGGCTGTTCGTCGCCCCGGAACCCGGGCCGGTACTGGCCAACTACGGCCTGGAGAACCTCCGCTTCCTCACCCCGGTAAAGCCGGGCGACGAGCTCACGGTGACGCTCACCGCAAAGCAGATCACCCCGCGCCTGGACGCCGACTACGGTGAGGTGCGCTGGGACACCGACGTGACCAACCAGCGCGGGGAGTCGGTGGCCAAGTACGACGTTCTCACGCTCGTAGCCAAGGAGCGCAAGCGGTGACCGGCCCGTTCGGCGCTGACCGTCCTCAGTACCCGGTGCCGAAGTCAGAGCGCGGCACGGTCGCGAGCACCTGCTGCTGGTAGTAGACGGGCCCGCCGCCGTCGGCGATCACATCGGATGGATAGTGAGTCGAGGCGAACAGCGCGTAGATGTTGCCGGCGGAGACCGCCAGGCCGAAGTAGTCACCGATGAACCCCACCGCGCAGTTGGCGTCGGAGCACGGGGCCTGGCTCAGGCCGCCGACATCCTGGCCCGGCTGCTGCGGATCCCAGGTGAACTGCGAGATCCGCTCGTTGCCGCCGACCGGCACCGCGCCACTGCCCGAGTCCTTGTATGCCTGCAGCGAGGTGCCGAA
>JAIRTY010000373.1 GCA_031254715.1 Nocardiopsaceae bacterium
GATCATCGACTTCACCAATCCGGTCGGGATCGTCACCAGGGCCCTGCTCGACGCCGGGCACCGGGCCGTGGGCCTGTGCAACGTGGCGATCGGCTGCCAGCGGATGTTCGCCGGGCTGCTCGGCGTGGCGCCGGGGCAGGTCAGCCTCGACCACGTCGGGCTCAATCACCTGACCTGGGAACGGGCCGTGATGGTGGACGGCGCCGACCGGCTGCCAGAGCTCATCGCCGGCCATGCCGCCCAGCTCGCGGAACGCGCCGGCCTGCCGGTCACCGTTCTCACCGATCTCGGCCTGGTCCCGTCCTACTACCTGCACTATTTCTACGAGCATGACCAGGTGGTGGCCGAGCAGCGGGGCCGCCCCACCCGCGCGCAGGAGGTGGCGCGGCTGGAGGCCGAGCTGCTGCAGATGTACGCCGACCCGTCGCTCGATCGCAAGCCGGACCTGCTGGCAGAGCGGGGCGGGGCGTACTACTCGGTGGCGGCGGTCGCGCTGCTGGCGTCGCTGGCCGGCGACCGCCGGGACACGCAGGTCGTGAACGTGCGCAACCGGGGCACGCTGCCGTTCCTGCCCGACGAGGCGGTGATCGAGGTGCCGGCGGTGATCGGCGCTGACGGCGGCAGCCCGGTGCCGGTGGCCCCGGTCAGCCCGCTGCTGCGCGGCCTGATCGGCCACGTCAGTGCCTATGAGGAGCTGGCCATCGCGGCGGCGCGGCACGGGGGCAGGGACCGGGTAGCCGCCGCGTTGCTCGCCCACCCGCTGATCGGGCAGTTCGACCTTTCGCAGCGGATGGCCGACCGGCTGATCGCCGAGAACAAGGCCTATCTGCCGTGGACGGCGGGGCCGGGTCAGCGATGAGCACGGGGGGCGGGCCTGCCGCGAACCCGGCTGGGGGCGGGGTGAGCACGGACCTGCCGGCGGTCATCGCGGTGGACGCGGGCAACAGCAAGACCGACGTCGCGCTGGTGGCGGCGGACGGCAGGGTGCTGGCGGCCACCCGGGGACCCGGCGTCAAGGGGGCGGCCGACCTGGCCGGGTCGGTGCGGGTGCTGGCCGACGCCATCGGGCGGCTGCAGCGCCAGGCGGGCCGGTCCGGTCTCCCGGCCGCCAGGCACCTGGCGGCCTGCATGGCCAACGCCGACCTGCCGGATGAGGAAGAACGGCTGACCGAGTCGCTGCGAGCACAGGGCTGGACCCGGACCACCGAGGTCGTCAACGACACGTTCGCGGTGCTGCGGGCCGGCCTGACCCCCGCCGACGGCCCTGCGCCCTGCGGGGTGGCGGTCACCTGCGGAGCGGGCATCAACTGCGTCGGCGTCGCCCCCGACGGGCGGACCACCCGGTTCCTCTCGCTCGGGACCATCACCGGCGACTGGGGCGGCGGGCACAGCCTGGGCGTCGCGGCGCTGTGGCACGCGATCAGGGCGGAGGACGGGCGGGGTCCGGAGACGCTCCTGCGCGCCGCCGTGGCCAGCCAGTTCGGGGTCGCCACCGTGACCGACGTCGCCATCGCCATCCACCGCGGCACCCTCAGCGAGGCCAGGGACCTGCTGGTGCTGGGCCCAGTGGTGTTCGAGCTGGCCGGCCAGGGCGACCAGGTGGCGCGCGGCCTGGTGCGCAAGCTGGCAGCCGAGGTCGTCGTGATGGCGGTCACCGCGCTGCGGCGGCTTGGCCTCAGCGATGCGGCGGGCACGCCGGTGGTGCTCGGCGGCGGCCTGCTGGCAGCCCGCGACCCGCTGCTGACCGCGGGGATCGCGGACGGGCTGAGCGAGCAGGCCCCGCAGGCGCTGATGCGGGTCACCGGCGTCCCGCCGGTCGCGGGTGCCGCCCTGCTCGGCCTGGACCGGACCGGCGCCGGGCCCGGTGCCGAGCGGCAGTTGCGGGCCGCCTATACCGGAGGGAGCAGCCCATGGGACGCGGGCTTGTCGCGAGCGCAGTGACCGTCGGTCACCAGAGCTGGCGGGCGACCTCCGCGACCAGTTCCAGCTTGCGCTGCTGGGTGTCCTCACTGATGAGGTTCCCGCCGATGGACACGGGGGAGAAGCCGCACTGGGTGGACAGGCCCAGCCGGTCCCGCCCGGTATACCGGGCGGCCTGGTTGACCCGCTCGGCGAGCACCCCCGGGGGCTCGAGGTCGGCGACCTTGCTGGAGATCAGGCCGAGCACCACCATCGTGTCGTCCGGGACCTCGGCGAGCGGCTCGAACGATCCCGAGCGCTCGTCGTCGTATTCGAGCAGGAACACGTCGAAGTTGCCGAGGCGCTTGAATACCTTGCCGGCGATCTCCTCGTAGCCGCCGGTGGCGATCCACTTGCTCTGGTAGTTGCCCTTGCACAGGTGCAGCCCGAACGTGACGCCCGGCACGTCGGCGACGGAGTTGATGATGTCGGTGCCCTCGGTCAGGGTGCGCTCGGTCGGCATGCCGAGCGACTCGCGCAGCGACCGGTTCTCCGGGTCGACGAGAGTGCCGAGGTCGGGCGAGTCGATCTGGATGTAGGTGCAGCCGAGTTGCGCGAGCGCGGCCGCCTCGGAGCGGATTATCGCGGCCGCGTCGGCGAACATCTCGTAGGCATCGTGGTAGGCCGGGCGGGAGCGCTCCGGCGACCACGCCCCGTAGGTCAGCAGCGGGCTGGGCAGCGTGACCTTCACCGGCCGCCGGGCCCGCGCCCGTGCGTAGCTGAACTCCTCGACGGTCAGCTGCCGCGTGGCGCGGAGCTTGCCGGTGACCGTGATCGGGGGGTGCCAGTCCCATTCGTCCTCGGGCCGCTGCCCGTGGAAGGTGACGGCCGCGCCGGGCAGCTCGGCAACCCCCTCGACCTCGCCGAGCACCTGGTCGAGGAACGAGAACCGGCGCAGCTCGCCGTCGCTGATCACATCCAGGCCGCATCCTTCCTGCATGGCCATCGCCTGGTCCACGGCCCGGTCCTCGATCTGCTTGAACTCGTGCGGCGCGATCCTGCCCGCGGCCAGCGCGGCGCGCGCCTCCGACAGGTAGCGGGGGCGCAGCAGGGAGCCGATGACGTCGGCGCGGATTGTGTCTGGCATGGCCGGGCCTCCTGGGCGGCATTGTCGGCGGTTACCTACCTGAGTACCGGTAACGCGACCGATGCGGAAGAGCTGCCGGCGAAAATGCCGGCGAAAGTGCCGGCCACGCCCGGCATGGTGCTCGTTCCTGGCCCGCTGGCAGCAAATCCCAGCTGTCCTACCATTGTGCTACCGTAGTGCCATGGCAGTCAGGCGGAAGCGTTCCATCTCCATGCCCCCTGAGCTGGATGCGGAGATAGCCGCTGCGGCCGCCCAGGCAGGCATGAGCTACAGCGCGTGGCTAGCCGGCACGGCCCGGAAGGAATTCGCCATCCGGGCTGGCCTGGAT
>JAIRTY010000377.1 GCA_031254715.1 Nocardiopsaceae bacterium
GTGGCCGGCCGCGGCAGCCGGTCCGGGGAGCCGGCCGCCAGCGCATCCTGGTCCGGCGGCCGGGCGGCCGGGCGGTCGTACACCGGCCCCTGGCTGGCCGCGGTCTCCGGCGCGATGTCCACCACCTGCTCGCCGTGCCAGCTGATTTCCAGCCGCCCGGTCCCTGTCACCTCGCCGATCACCGTGGCCGGCAGGTCCCACCGGGCGCAGATGGCCAGGAACTTGTCCACGTCCCCGGGCGCGGCGATCGCCATCATGCGTTCCTGCGACTCGCTCATGAGGATCTCGGCGGGGGTCAGCGATTCGTCCCGGAGCGGCACTTTTTCCAGGTGGACCCGCATCCCGCTGCCGCCGCCCGCTGCCAGCTCGGCGGTGGCGCACGAGATCCCGGCCGCCCCCAGGTCCTGGATGCCCGCCACCACCCCGGCGGCGCCGAGCTCCAGGCAGCACTCGACCAGCAGTTTTTCCAGGAACGGATCGCCGACCTGGACGCTGGGGCGCTTGGCGGAGTCCCCGCCCCCGAACGAGGCGCTGGCCAGCACCGAGGCGCCGCCAATGCCGTCCGGGCCGGTCCTGGCGCCGAACAGGATCACCTTGTTGCCCTCGCCCCTGGCCTGGGCAAGCCGCAGGTCCTCGTGCCGCATGACCCCCACGCAGAGGGCGTTGACCAGCGGGTTGCCCGCGTAGCAGGGGTCGAAGGCCAGTTCCCCGCCGATGTTGGGCAGGCCCAGGCAGTTGCCGTAGAACGAGATCCCGGCCACCACGCCGGGCAGCACCCGGGCGGTGTCCGGGGCGTCGGCGGGCCCGAACCGGAGCGAGTCCATGACCGCCACCGGCCGGGCGCCCATGGCCAGGATGTCGCGGACGATCCCGCCCACCCCGGTCGCCGCGCCCTGCAGCGGCTCCACGAACGAGGGGTGATTGTGCGACTCGATCTTGAACGTGACGGCGTAGCCCTGGCCAATGTCGACCACGCCCGCGTTCTCGCCGATGCCGGCCAGCAGCGCCGCCGACCGCGGCGCCTTGTCGGCGAACTGGCGCAGATGCCGCCGGGACGACTTGTAGGAGCAGTGCTCGCTCCACATCACCGAGTAGACGGCCAGTTCCGAGCCGGTGGGACGGCGGCCGAGCAGCTGCCGGACCCGCTCGTACTCGGCGTCGGTCAGGCCCAGTTCCTGGTGCGGCATCGCCCGGTCCGGCGTGGCCTTCGCCCGCTCGACCGTGTCGAGTTCGCTCATCAGCGGGCTACCAGTTCCCGCACCGCCGACGCGAAGAAGCCGAGCCCGTCCGTGCCGGGGCCGGTCAGGTCGTCGATCGCGTGCTCGGGGTGGGGCATCAGCCCGGCCACGTTCCCCGCCTCGTTGCGGACGCCGGCAATGCCCTGAGCGGAGCCGTTCGGATTCTCACCGCCGTACCGGAGCAGGACCTGCCCGCGCTCCGCCAACCCGGCCAGCGTCCGCGGGGCGGCCGTGTACGCCCCCTCGCCGCTCTTGAGCACCAGGGTGATCTCCTGGCCGGGACGGTACTGGCTGGTCCAGGGGGTGCCGGTGTCCTCCACCCGGAGCCGCACCGGGCGGCTGACGAACCGGCGGCCGGCGTTGCGGGTCAGCGCGCCCGGCAGCAGGTGCGCCTCGCACAGGATCTGGAAGCCGTTGCAGATGCCGAGCACCGGCAGCCCGTCCGCGGCGGCGGGCAGCAGCGCGGACATGATCGGCGCGAACCGGGCGATCGCGCCGCAGCGCAGGTAGTCGCCGTAGGAGAAGCCGCCGGGCAGGATCACCGCGTCGACCCCGCCGAGGCTGGTGCCGCCATGCCAGAGCGGGACCGGCTCCCCGCCCGCGCGCGTTACCGCCCGCGCCGCGTCGGTGTCATCGAGCGACCCGGGGAAGGTGACGATCCCGACCCGTGCTGCCACGGGTGCAGAGTACCGGCAATCAGCCGGCGTGCTTGAGTTCCGGCAGGCGAGCCAGCGGCGCGTCGTTCCGCCAGGCGATCCGCTTCTGCAGCGATACCACGGTGCCCTGCTCCGGGCGGTTGCTCAGGGTCACGTCGTCCACGCAGGCCCGCATGATCGCCAGCCCGCGGCCGTTCTCCGGGATGGTGGCGATGAACTCATCGCTGGTCCGCTGCCGGACCCGGCGCAGGTGCCGCAGGGCCGGCGGGGTCCGCGGGGGCCGCCGCCCGCCGCGGATGACCGGCGGCAGCAGCCACACCGGCCACCGCGCGCCGGGCAGATCGGAGGGCCGGATCCGTTTCTCCGGATTGACCACCTCGACCAGGCAGCCCTGCGGGCTCACCGTGGCAACGATTTCATAACGCAGGCCGGACCCGCCGTGCTTGAGCACGTTGGTGCAGGCCTCAGTGACCGCGAGCAGCAGGTCGCCGACCCCTTCATCGTCGGCCCCGAGCCCGCGCAGAGTATCCCCCAGAACGTGCCGCATGACCGGCACGCTCAGCGCTTCATGCGGGAAGACCAGGCAAAACGAGACGCTGACTGGCGACTCCTCGGCATTGGCACGGGTCTGCATTGACTCCCCGATTCCCTGCCTCCAGACAAACCCCGGTCACTTCAGTGCTTTCCCCGCCAGGGCCGCAGTAATCGTGAACTTCTTCCGAACGCTCCTACCCCTCCCGCAGGAAAAACTCCTCGATTACCGGGTTGGCGAGCAATTCTCCGGCCAGTTCGCCGGCTCGTGCCAGCGCAGCCTCATCCGCGGGCCCGTCGATCTCCAGCTCAAACCGCTTGCCCTGCCGCACGCCGCGCACCTCGCCGAAATCCAGCCGCTGGCAGGCGTGCAAGATCGCCTCACCCTGCGGGTCACGGATATCCGGCTTGGGCATGACGTCGACGATGATCCGCGCCACGCTCCGCATGCTACGCCGCGGCAGGCCGCCGGCCGCGGTCCTGACTTCGCCCGGGCGTGTCTTCCCGGGCCGGCGTCTGTCACGATGGCGGTAACGAACGACTGGCCGGCCGCCAGCGATCCTGGAGCCGGCCCCGAGCTCAAGGAGTGGCACGTGGCCGTCGAAGCCGACGGTGCGGTCACCGCCGCACCGGGATCCGGCAGCCTGGACGGGCAGCCTGGATCCCGCGCAGAACTCATCCAGCTCCTGACCCCCGAAGGAGAGCGCGCCGAGCACCCGGGCTACCCGCTCGAGGCGTCCGCTGACGAAGTGAAGGGCCTGTACCGGGACCTGGTGCTGGTCCGCCGGATCGACACCGAGGCGATATCCCTGCAGCGGCAGGGCGAGCTGGGGATCTGGGCCTCGCTGCTGGGGCAGGAAGCCGCCCAGGTCGGGTCCGGCCGCGCGCTCACCGCCCGCGACATGGCGTTTCCCACCTACCGCGAGCACGGCGTGGCCTGGTGCCGCGGGCTTGACCCGGTCAAGCTGCTGGAACTGTTCCGTGGCGTGAGCCACGGCGGGTGGGACCCGCGCGAGCACAACCTGCACCTGTACACGATCGTGATCGGCGCCCAGGCGCTGCACGCCACCGGCTATGCCATGGGCATCCAGCGCGACGGCGCGGTGGGCGAGGACGGCGAGGCCGTGATCGTGTACTTCGGTGACGGCGCGACCAGCCAGGGAGACGTCAACGAGGCGTTCATCTGGGCGTCGGTGTTCAACGCGCCGGTCGTGTTCTTCTGCCAGAACAACCAGTGGGCGATCTCCGAGCCGCTGGAGCGGCAGAGCCGGATCCCGCTCTACCAGCGGGCCAGCGGGTTCGGGTTCCCCGGGGTCAGGGTGGATGGGAACGACGTGTTCGCCTGCCTGGCCGTGACCAGGAAGGCGCTGCAGGCGGCGCGGGAAGGCCAGGGGCCGACCCTGATCGAGGCGTTCACGTACCGGATGGGCGCCCACACCACCACCGACG
>JAIRTY010000503.1 GCA_031254715.1 Nocardiopsaceae bacterium
CTACGCCGCCTCGGCCAGCCGCGCGCCAGCCGCCGTCCCTGCCGCCGCACCCGCCCCGGGGAGCACCCCCGCCGGCGGCGAGCAGCTGTGCCAGCACCACTGCCCGGTCGCGCACGTGGCGGCCGAGTTCCCGCAGCTGTGCGAGGCGGAAACAGAAGCGTTCAGCCGGTTGCTGAACACTCCGGTGCAGCGGCTGGCGACGATCGCGCATGGCGACGGCCTGTGCACCACGCACGTCACCGCGCCGTCGCTGGTGCACAAGGCACCCCGCAGCGACGAGAGCACGAGCGACGAGAGCACGAGCGACGAGAACGTGACCGACGAGAACGTGAGCGACCAGAACCGAACCGAGGAAACTACTGAGTCCGGAGGCATCTCCGCATGACGACGACCGCTCGCCCGGAACTTGAGGGCCTGGATCGATACAAGTTCGGCTGGGCTGACCCCGACACCGCCGGGGCGTCCGCCAAGCGCGGCCTGTCCGAGGAAGTCGTCCGCGACATCTCGGGGAAGAAGAACGAGCCGCAGTGGATGCTCGACATGCGGCTGAAGGGCCTGAAGTACTTCGGCCGCAAGCCGCTGCCTGACTGGGGCGCGGACCTGACCGACATCGACTTCGACAACATCAAGTACTTCGTGCGGTCCACCGAGAAGCAGGCCGCCAGCTGGGACGAGCTGCCGGCGGACATCAAGAACACCTACGACAAGCTCGGCATCCCGGAGGCGGAGAAGCAGCGCCTGATCGCCGGCGTGGCCGCCCAGTACGAGTCCGAGGTCGTGTACCACAAGATCCGCGAGGACCTGGAGGAGCAGGGCGTCATCTTCCTGGACACCGACACCGGCCTGCGGGAGCACCCGGAGATCTTCCAGGAGTACTTCGGCTCGGTGATCCCGCCCGGCGACAACAAGTTCGCCGGGCTGAACACGGCGGTCTGGTCCGGCGGCAGCTTCATCTACGTGCCGAAGGGCGTACACGTGGAGATCCCGCTGCAGGCCTACTTCCGGATCAACACCGAGAACATGGGCCAGTTCGAGCGGACCCTCATCATCGTGGACGAGGACGCCTACGTGCATTACGTGGAGGGCTGTACCGCGCCCATCTACAAGTCCGACTCGCTGCACTCCGCGGTGGTCGAGATCATCGTGAAGCAGGGCGCCCGCTGCCGGTACACCACCATCCAGAACTGGTCGAGCAACGTCTACAACCTGGTCACCAAGCGGGCCGTGGCGCAGGCGGGCGCGACCATGGAGTGGATCGACGGCAACATCGGCTCCAAGGTCACGATGAAGTACCCGGCCGTCTACCTGATGGGCGAGCACGCCAAGGGCGAGACGCTGTCGGTGGCGTTCGCCGGCCAGGGCCAGCACCAGGACGCGGGCGCCAAGATGGTGCACTGCGCGCCGAACACGAGCTCCACGATCGTGTCCAAGTCGGTGGCGCGCTCCGGCGGGCGGACCTCCTACCGGGGCCTGGTGCAGGTGCAGGAGGGCGCCGCGCACGCCAAGTCCACGGTCAAGTGCGACGCGCTGCTGGTGGACACCGTCAGCCGGTCCGACACCTACCCGTACGTGGACGTGCGGGAGGATGACGTGGAGATGGGCCACGAGGCCAGCGTCTCCAAGATCTCCGAGGACCAGCTCTTCTACCTGATGAGCCGGGGCATGACCGAGGACGAGGCGATGGCCACCATCGTCCGCGGCTTCGTCGAGCCAATCGCGCGCGAGCTGCCGATGGAGTACGCGCTGGAGCTGAACCGCCTCATCGAGCTGCAGATGGAGGGGGCGGTCGGCTGATGTCGGCACTGCAGGGGGCCGTGGAAACCGCGGCCCCGGTGTCACGGCTGCACCAGCGGCAGTCGTTCGACCCCGCCGACTTCCCGGTCCCGACCGGCCGGGAGGAGGAGTGGCGCTTCACTCCGCTGCGGCGCCTGCGCGGGCTGGCTGGGGATGCCCCGCTGCCCGAGGGCAAGGTCACCGTGGAATGCGACCCCGCTCCCGAGGTCACCATCGAGCATTCCGAACGGTCGGATCCCCGCTTGCCTCGCACGATGATTCCGGCCGACCGGGTCAGTGCCAAGGCGTTCGCCGGGGCGAGCGAGGCACTCGTCGTCGGCGTCCCAGCGGAAGCGGTCGCCTCCCGCCCCACCGTGGTGTCGGTGCGCGGTGAGGACACGGCCGGTGCCGCGTTCGGGCGGCTGGTGATCAACGTCGCGCCGATGGCCAGCGCGGTCGTGGTGCTCGATCACGCCGGCAGCGCCACCTACGCCGACAACGTGGAGATCGTGGTGGGCGACGGTGGGTCGCTGTCCATGGTCAGCATCCAGGACTGGGCGGACGACACGGTCCACCTGTCCCACCATCACGCCACCGTCGGCCGGGATGCGCGGCTGCGGCACACGGTCGTCACCCTCGGCGGCGGCCTGGTGCGGCTGGCGCCGTCGGTCCGCTACGCGGGTGCCGGCGGCGACGCGGAACTGCTCGGCCTCTACTTCGCCGACAGCGGCCAGCACCTTGAGCACCGGCTGTTCGTGGACCACGGTCAGCCGCAGTGCCGGAGCCGGGTCGAGTACAAGGGCGCGCTGCAGGGCGAAACGGCCCGCACGGTGTGGATCGGCGACGTGCTGATCCGGCCCGAGGCGGTCGGCACCGACACCTACGAGCGCAACCGGAACCTGCTGCTCACCGACGGTGCCAGGGCCGATTCCGTGCCCAACCTGGAGATCCTCACCGGCGAGGTGGTCGGCGCCGGGCACGCCAGTGCCAGCGGCCGGCTGGAGGACGAGCACCTGTTCTACCTGATGGCCAGGGGGATCCCGCTGCAGGCGGCGCGCCGCCTGGTGATCAGGGGCTTCTTCGGCCAGCTGATCAGCAAACTGGACGTGCCGGAACTGCGGGACCGGGTCTCTGAGTCGATCGAGACCGAGCTGGCGAGGATGGAGGCATGAGCGAGTTCGTACGTGCCTGCGCGCTGGCCGAGGTGCCAGCGGACGGGGCGCTCGGCGTGGAGATCGAGGGCGTCCCGGTGGCCATCGTGCGCACCGGCGGCGAGGTGTACGCGCTGTACGACGTCTGCTCGCACGAGGAAGTCCCGCTGTCCGAGGGCGAGATCTACGACCACACGCTGGAGTGCTGGCTGCACGGGTCCTGCTTCGACGTGCGCACCGGCAAGCCCACCGGGCCGCCGGCGACCAAGCCGGTTCCCACCTATTCCGTGAAGATCGAGGGCGCCGACGTCTACGTCGCGCTCTCCGGTACCGACTGACCAGGAGCTAACCGATGGCCACCCTTCAGATCCGCGACCTGCACGTGAGCGTGGCGGACGCCACCGGCGGCAGCCGCGAGATCCTGCGCGGCGTCGACCTGACGGTGGCGGACGGCCAGACCCACGCCATCATGGGGCCGAACGGGTCCGGCAAGTCCACCCTCGCCTACGCGATCGCCGGGCACCCCAAGTACGAGGTGACCAGGGGCAGCGTCACGCTGGACGGCGAGGATGTGCTCGGCATGAGCGTGGACGCCCGCGCCCGGGCCGGGCTGTTCCTGGCCATGCAGTACCCGGTCGAGGTGCCGGGGGTGACGGTCTCCAACTTCCTGCGCACCGCGGTCACCGCCGTCCGCGGCGAGGCCCCGAAGCTGCGGGAGTTCCTCAAGGAGATGCGCGGGGCCATGGCGGCGCTGTCGGTCGACCCGGCGTTCGCGGAACGGAACCTGAACGAGGGCTTCTCCGGCGGTGAGAAGAAGCGCCACGAGATCCTCCAGCTCGAGCTGCTCAAGCCGAAGATCGCGGTGCTGGACGAGACCGACTCCGGGCTCGACATCGACGCGCTCAAGGTCGTCGCCGGTGGCATCAACAGGTTCCGGGAGGAGCCCGGCCACGGGGTGCTGCTGATCACCCACTACACCCGGATCCTGCGGTACGTGCAGCCGGACTTCGTGCACGTGTTCGTGGGCGGCCGGATCGTCGAGGAGGGCGGCCCGGAGCTGGCCGACACGCTGGAGAGCGAAGGCTACGAGCGCTGGGTGAAGGCAGGGGCGGGAGCTGCGTCATGACCCTCGATGTCGCGCGGATCCGGGAGGACTTCCCGATCCTGGAGCGCACCGCCCGCGGCGGCGGTCAGCTCGTGTACCTGGACTCCGGCGCGACCTCCCAGAAGCCGCAGCAGGTGCTGGCGGCCGAGCAGGGCATGTACTCCCGCAGCAATGCCGCCGCCCACCGCGGTACCCACCTGCTCGGCGAGGAGTCGACCGACGCTTACGAGGGCGCCCGGGCCAAGGTGGCGGCGTTCATCGGGGCGGAGCCTGACGAGACCGTGTTCACGCGGAATGCCACCGATGCGATCAACCTGGTCGCCTACGGCATGAGCAACGCGGCCACGTCGGGCCCGGAGGCGGCCAGGTTCCGGGCCGGCCCCGGCGACGAGGTGCTGATCACCGAGATGGAGCACCACGCCAACCTGGTGCCGTGGCAGCAGCTGTGCCAGCGCACCGGGGCCCGGCTGCGGTGGATCCCGGTCACCCCGGAGGGCCGGCTGGACCTGGCCGGTCTCGGCGAGCTGATCAATTCCCGCACCAAGCTGGTCGCGGTGACCTGCCAGTCCAACGTGACCGGCACCGTCCCGCCGGTGGCCGAGATCGCCGCGGCGGCGCACCGGGCCGGGGCGCTCGTGGTCGGCGACGGGGCGCAGCTGGTGCCGCACCAGCCGACGGACGTCACCGCGCTCGGGGTCGACTTCCTCGCGTTCTCCGCCCACAAGATGCTGGCCCCGTACGGGCTCGGAGTGCTCTACGGGCGGTCCGAGCTGCTGGCGGCGCTGCCGCCGTTCATCACCGGCGGCTCGATGATCGAAGTGGTCCGGATGGAGGAGACCACGTTCCTGCCGCCGCCGCAGCGGTTCGAGGCCGGCGTGCCGCCGGTCGCCCAGGCAGCGGGCCTGTCCGCCGCCTGCGACTACCTCACCGGGCTGGGCATGGAGAACGTCGCCGCGCACGAGGAGGCGCTGACCGGGCACGCGCTCAAGGCACTGGCGGAGATCCCGGGAGTGCGGATCCTCGGGCCGCTCACCACGGAAGACCGGGGCGGCGCGGTGTCGTTCGAGGTGGCCGGGATACACCCGCACGACCTGGGGCAGGTACTCGACGAGTCCGGCATCGCGGTCCGGGCCGGGCACCACTGCGCCTGGCCGCTGCACCGGGCACTGGGCGTCCAGGCCAGCACCCGGGCGACGTTCTACGTCTACAACACCCACGACGAGGTGGATGCGCTCGCCGAGGGCATCCGGACAGCGCAGCGGTTCTTCGGGGAGACATGATGCAACTCGAGTCGCTGTACCAGGAGATCATCCTTGATCACTATCGCCACCCCCACCACCAGGGCCTGCGGGAGCCGTTCGGCGCGGAGGCCCGGCACGTCAACCCGGTGTGCGGGGACGAGGTGACGCTGCGGGTGGCACTCAAGGACGCCGCCGGCGACCCGGTCGTGGCCGACGTCTCCTACGACGCGCTCGGCTGCTCGATCAGCCAGGCCAGCGCGTCGGTCCTGGGCGACCTGGTGATCGGCAAGCCGGTCACCGAGGCGATGGGAATATGCGAGGAGTTCCTCCGGCTGATGCAGTCCAAGGGCGAGGGCGAGCCGGACGAGAAGAAGCTCGGCGACGCGATCGCGTTCGCCGGGGTGTCCAGGTACCCGGCCCGCATCAAGTGCGCCCTGCTGAGCTGGATGGCCTGGAAGGACGCGACCGCGCAGGCGCTAGAGCACACGGGAGCTGGGACATGACCGAGAACGCTGGCACCACCGGGGCGGCCACCGGTACCCGCGACACCGAGGACGTGCTCGAGGCGCTCCGCGACGTTGTCGACCCCGAGCTCGGGATCAACGTGGTGGACCTCGGGCTGGTCTACGGGGTCACCATCGGCGACGACGGGGCTGCCGCCATCGACATGACCCTGACCAGCGCCGCCTGCCCGCTCACCGACGTCATCGAGGAGCAGGCAGCGACCGCCCTGGAGGGCATCGTCCAGGGCTTCGCGATCAACTGGGTCTGGATGCCGCCGTGGGGTCCCGAGAAGATCACCGATGACGGCCGCGAGCAGCTGCGCGCCCTCGGCTTCAACGTGTGACCGGGGTGTCGGGCTCCGGCCGCACCGGGCCGGTGCCTGACCCCGCCATCATGATGATCGCCGACTCCTGGTCCGGCACGAGGTGGACCAGGTCGCCGTGGGACAGGCCGATCTTCTCCTGATAGCTCCTGACCTTCAGGATTTCCTCGCCCACCCGGACGTGATAGTCCCAGCAGTCGCCGTGGTAGATGCTGAACTCCACCCGGCCCTCCCACGCGCTGTCGCTGTGCCGGCGCCGGGACAGCTTGAAGCTCTCCGGCCGCATGAAGGCGCTCACCTTGTCTCCCGCCGCCAGCCCGTCGCACGCGCGGCAGCGCAGCGTCCCCTGCGCGACCTCCACCTCAGCGGTCTCCCCGGACACCGAGCGCACCACGCCCGGGATCCGGTTCGACACGCCAAGGAAGGCGGCCGTGAACTCCTGCCGCGGCCAGGCGTAGATCTCCTGCGGCAGGCCCTTCTCGACGATCTTGCCCTGGTCCATGACCACGACCTGATCCGAGATCGCGAGCGCCTCGTCCTGGTCGTGGGTGACGAAGATGGTGGTGATGCGCAGCCGCTGCTGCAGCGCCCTGATCTCATCCCGCATGTAGTCGCGCAGGCCGGCGTCGAGGTTGCTGAGCGGCTCGTCGAGCAGCAGCACCTCGGGCTCCCGGATCAGCGCCCGGGCCAGCGCCACCCGCTGCTGCTGGCCGCCGGACAGGGCCGGGGCCGGCCGGGCTGCCATTTCCCCCAGGCCCACCTGCTCGAGCGCCGTCA
>JAIRTY010000522.1 GCA_031254715.1 Nocardiopsaceae bacterium
GAGGTCGACCTGTTCGACGACGACGCGCCGAAGACGGTCGAGAACTTCCGCCGGCTCGCAGCCGACGGCTTCTACGACGGCGTCGCATTCCACCGCGTGATCCCGGACTTCATGATCCAGGGCGGCGACCCGCTCGGCACCGGCACCGGCGGGCCCGGCTACGAGTTCGCTGACGAGATCCACCCGGACCTCGTCTTCGACCGGCCGTACCTGCTGGCCATGGCGAATGCCGGGCCGGGCACCAACGGCTCCCAGTTCTTCATCACCACCGTCCCCACTCCCTGGCTGACCGGCAAGCACACCATCTTCGGCGAGGTCATCGAGGGCGCTGACGTCGTGGACACGATCTCCAGGGTGAAGACCCGCGCCGGTGACCGGCCGGCCACGGACGTCGTGCTGGAGACGGTCCAGATCGAGGGCGGAAGCACGGGTTAGGCATGGAACAACCCCCCGCTCAGGACGCGGGCCAGCCTGCTGTCACGGTCCCGAGCTGCTACCGGCACCCGGGCCGGGAGACGTACCTGTCGTGCACCCGGTGCGGCCGCCCGGCCTGCCCGGACTGCCTGCGGTCGGCTCCGGTCGGCCAGCAGTGCGTGGAGTGCATCCGGGAGGGGAGCCAGGGAGCACGCGCGCCGAGGACCCTGTTCGGCGGCCGGATCGGGTCCGGCGCCCCGGTCACCTGGACGCTGGTTGCCATCAACGTGGTGCTCTACCTGACCGAGTGGGTGTATCCGCCGGTCGTCCACTACCTGGAGCTGGTGGGCAACGGGTTCGACCCGGCCCTGAACCAGCAGGTCGGGGTCGCCCACGGCGAGGCCTACCGGCTGCTCACGTCCGCGTTCCTGCACGAGCCCGGGCTGAGCGGGTTCGGCCCGGCGCACATCATCTTCAACATGTGGGCGCTGATCGTGGTCGGCCCGGCGCTGGAACGGCTGCTCGGCGCGGCCAGGTACCTGGCCGTGTACCTGCTCAGCGCGCTCGGCGGGGCGGTGCTGTTCTATCTGCTCGCGCCGGTGAACGAACCGGCGCTGGGGGCCTCGGGGGCCATCTTCGGGCTGTTCGGGGCGTGGTTCGTGGCATCCAGGCGGCTGCGGGTGGACAGCCGGGGAATCGTCTTCCTCATCGTGATCAACCTGGTCATCACGTTCGCCGCGTCCTCGGTGATCGCCTGGCAGGACCATGTCGGCGGCCTGATCACGGGCGGGCTGCTGATGGCCGCCTACGCCTACGCACCGCGCCAGCAGCGCCGGCTGGTGCAGGTCGGCGCCACCGCGGTGGTGATAGCGGTGCTTGTCATCGCGGTGCTGGCCCGTGACAGCCGGCTCGCCAGTGCTGCCCTGAGCCAGGGCGCGACCTAGCGAGCCGCTGGCGCCCGGGAACTGCTGGAGCTGGCCGACGCCACATCGTGGCCGGGGCCGGTCGCCGCTACTTCGCAGCGGGGCCGGTCAGCGCCACTTGGTGGCAAGTGCCACGCCGGCGATGATGAAGGCCATCCCGGCGGCCAGGTTCCAGCCGCCGAGGGTGGCCTGGCCCGGCATCGTGCCGCCGGTGATGTAGTAGACGGCGATCCAGGCCAGGCCGATCAGCAGGCACGCCAGCATGGTCGGGACCAGCCAGCGCGGGCTCATCTTGGCCCGGGCCCGTCGTGGCGGCGGGGTGTAAACGGCCTTGGCTCGCACGCGGGACTTGGGCACGTTCATCTCCTGGTCGGCTTGTCGCGACCCGCCGCACGCGCCATGGTCACCCCGAGGCATCGCCCGCGGGCGGGCGTACCCGACAGCGTATCCCGCAGCAGCCATCAGCGACCACGGGTGCCAGCATGTGCCAGCGGCGGCGGCACGGAAGCGCCATCCGGACCGCCCCACAGTGCCCGGGAGTAGTCCCAGCTAGCGCCCGTACCGTGACGAATCCGGGCTGTCTTGCGCTTCCTTCACCATCAAGCCATAACGGTTGCGAGGTAAGTTACGCCGGGGTAACGTACCCGCGAGTAGTCGGCTTTCAGCCAGATTGCCTGGCAGGGGCCGCGCTCAGCGCAACCCGGTGGGAGGGAGTGCCCAGGGAGTTGCGACCCGGCTCGCCAAGCCTGACCGGAGGACTGGATGGGGCCTTGCCCCGTTCACGCCCGTTCTCGGGTCACTCTTAGTGATCGGTTAGTTACCAAATTTCACCCCAGGGCGTAACTTCGTCGTTATACTCCGTGACCAGGCTTGGCACGAAATGAGCGGGACATACAGGAGTGGGCCGAATGTCAGAAGCGCCGAGTGAATCCCCCACGGTGGCCGGCCGGGTACGCCGGTCGTTCGCCGGGCTCGGCGAGCTCACCTTGCTGTTCGGCGCTGCCTTAATAGGGACATTCCGGCGCCCGTTCTACTGGCAGGAGTTCCTCGAGCAGTGCCGCACGGTGGTGATCGCCAACTTCGTGCCGATCCTGCTCACCGGCGTTGGCCTGGGGTTCTTCGTCTCGATCGAGGCCGGTCAGTTCTTCAAGGCCTTCTCCAGCCTCTACCGGCTGGGCGGATTCGAGGTCATGTCCAACATCCGGGAGCTGAGCCCGGTGGCGACCGGCCTCATGATCGCCGGTGTCAGCGGCACCGCGATCGTCGCTGACCTCGGCGCCCGTCAGGTGCGCGCCGAGCTCGACGCGCTCAGCGTGATGGGCATGTCCAACGTCTTGTTCATCGTGGTTCCCAGGGCACTGGCCCTGATGCTCATAACCGCCCTCTACAACCTGCCGATGATCGCGTTCATGATGATCTCCGGATTCGTCGCTGGTCACGTCCTGCTCGGTGTCAACACCGGCGGGTACCTGGCTAGCTTCTGGACCCAGGGGACGGTCGTGGACGTGGTGAGCGGGGAGGTGAAGTGCATCCTGTTCGGGGCCATCGTGGCCGCCATCTGCATCTACAAGGGTGTCACCGCGCGCGGTGGCGCCGAGGGCGTGGCCAAGGCCGTTCACTCGGCGGTGGTCTGGTGCTTCGTGAGCATCTCGGTGTTTGAGTACATCTTCACGCCGACCATCCTGGCCCTCTTCCACACACAGCTCACGCTGCGGTAACGGCGATGGCTACCGAGACTTCCGCCGCCCAGGCCGAGACCAGGCCGCTGCACGCCCAGCTGATGGCGCCGTTCGACAACTTCGGCGCGATCCTCGCCTTCGCGGTGCGGGCGTTCGCCGGCATCCCGCGCTCGTTCAAGTACGTCCGCGAGATCTGGTGGTACGCGGCCTTCCTCGCCATCGGCTCCACCCCGGTGGCGCTGGCCATCACCTACATCAGCGGGTCCGAGTGCTCGGTCGAGGGCTACTACTCCCTCGCCCAGCTCGGCGGGGCGCAGTCGCTGGTCGGCATCTTCAACGCGCTCTGTGACACCCGCGAGATCACGCCGCTGTTCTTCGGCTTCGCGATCGGCGCCAAGGTGGGCTGCGGCATCGTGGCCGAGCTGGGGACGATGCGCATCAACCAGGAGATCGACGCGCTGGAGACGATGGGCATCCCGTCGGTCGTCTACCTGGTCTCGACCCGGGTCGTCGCGTCGCTGTTCGTGCTTCCGATCATGTACGTGTTCGCCCTGGACACCAGCTACATCGCAAGCTGGCTGGTACAGCG
>JAIRTY010000530.1 GCA_031254715.1 Nocardiopsaceae bacterium
CCTGTCGCACCCGTCAGCCCCATCGGCCGCAGGGCCCCCGGCCCCGCCCTCGCAGCGGGCACTTCCGGATGAGCGGCGCGTCCGTGCCGCCGGTCGCGCTGCGGCGGCTCACCCTGGCCGGGGCGCGTGATGCGGGCTTCGCCGGCCAGGCTGCGGCACTGCTGCGGCAGCTGGTGGCCGCCGGGGCTGCGCTGGGCTGGGTGGAACCGCCGCCGCCGGGCGAGGTGGCCGATTTCCTTGCCGAGACGGCTGCCGCCGACGAGCGCGGCGATGCCTGCCTGGTCGCCGCCTGGGCAGGCACCGAGCTCGCCGGGCTCGGGAACTGGCGCCGCTACCCGCGCCCGACCCACCGGGTGAACGGGGACGTCCAGAAGCTGGCCGTGGCTTCCGGGCAGCAGGGCCGCGGGGTTGGCCGGCTGCTGATATCCGAGCTGATCGCGTCCGCTGCCGCCGCCGGCGTGGAAACCCTCACAGTGGACTTCCGCGGTGACAACGAACGCGCTGCCCGGCTGTACTCGTCGGTGGGCTTCACCGAGTACGGCCGGTTGCCGGGATTCGTGGCTTTCGGGCCGGCCCGCTACGACCGCGTGATGTATTCCCTCGACCTCCGCAGCGACGCCGCCGGCTCCCGCTGAACGCCCCTCGCTGACCCCCATGATCGTGGGGATTCAGTCGGGTCGCGGCCCTGCCAAGTCACCATGATCATGGAAAGACGCCTGACGTGCCCGGCACTACGTCCCCCGGCCCGTGCACCCGGCACCGTCACTCATGATCGTGAGGCTTTAGGCGGGTTGCCGGCCGACCAAAGCCACACGATCAAGGATCGGGGGCGGGCTAATGGGTGCGGGCTCTCGGGGGCGGGGCTAATGGGTGCGCGCTCTCGGGACGGGGCGGTGGGCGGGCTGTCTGGGGCAGGCTGCCCGGGCGGGACTGTCGGCGGGGGGTGGGAGCATCGGAGCGTGGATCCTGACCCGGTTACCGCGCAGCGGCTGGTGTCCCAGTTGCTGGCCGGGCCGCCGGCCAGCAGCCCGGCGGAGGTCGCGGGGCGCCTGCTGGCGGTCCAGGCACAGGACCTGCGGGGTGCCAGGCTCGCCATCCGGGCCCGCAGCACCGGGCTGACCTCGGCCGACGTGGACCGCGCCCTGACGGCCGAGCGCTCGGTCGTGGTGACCTGGCTGAACCGGGGCACGCTCCACCTGGTCCGGTCCGAAGACTACTGGTGGCTGCAGGCGCTCACCACGCCGCCGCTGCTGACCGGCAACGCGCGGCGGCTGGCGCAGGAAGGGGTGCCGCCCGGCGATGCCGACCGCGGCGTCGCGGTAGTGGAACGCGCGCTCGCGTCGGAGGGGCCGCTGACCCGGCAGCAACTCGGCAGCCGGATCGCCGCGGCCGGAGTGCGCACGAAGGGGCAGGCACTGGTGCACATCCTGGGGCTCGCCGCGTTCCGCGGCCTCACCGTGCGCGGGCCCGTCACCTCCGGCGGGCAGGCGTATGTGCTGGCGCGGGACTGGCTCGGCCCGCCGCCCCGCCGGTTCGACCGGGATCAGGCCCTGGCCGAGCTCGCCCGGCGTTACCTGACCGGCCACGGCCCGGCCAGCGACCGGGACCTGGCCAAGTGGTCGGGCCTGCCGCTGACCGATGCCCGGCGCGGGCTGTCGCAGATCACCGCCGGGCTGGCCGATCGTGCGGACGGCCTGGCCGAGCTGGCTGGCCGGACGCCGGTTCCGCCGCAACCGGCGCCGCCCCGGCTGCTGGGCGCGTTCGAGCCGCTGTTGCTGGGGTGGGCGTCCAGGGACCCGGTCGTGGGGCCGCACGCGGCGGCCATCATCTCGGGCGGGGTCTTCCGCCCGTTTGCGCTCGTGGCCGGGCAGGCCGCCGCGACCTGGTCCATCGTGGCTGGCGAGGTCATTCTGTCGCCCCTGACCGTGCTGCCGGAGGCCGACTCGGCCGCGCTGCGGGCCGACGCGGGCGACGTCCGCAGGTTCCTGGCGCTGGCCTGACGGGGCAGCTCAGCCAGAACGGCCACCGTTCCCCATGGCCGGGCCGCCCGGCAGGCGGGCACGGGTACAGCGGGTCAGGTACGGAAGCGGGATGTCCGTCGCTCCGGCCAGGTCCGGGTGGGTGGCCAGCAGCCGCCGGACATCGCCCAGGAGGACGGCCCGGGCCTGGGGCGGCCGGATGTTGACGTGGCTGCGGGAAGCGACCATGTCCAGCAGCGTGTCAGGGGTCTGGTGGCTGACCCACCGTACCGTGAGCCGCTCCGGTGGCCCGAACGGCGGCCCGAGCGGGGGAGAGTAGTGGTCCTCGCCGTGGCCGTGCATCACCCTCCCCAGCTCGGCCACCCACGGCACCTGCTCGTCCCGTACGTTCCAGAGCAGGCCAAGCCAGCCACCGGGGACGAGCACCCGGGCGGCCTCGGGCAGGGCCAGGGCCGGGTCGGCCCAGTGCCATGCCTGCGCCAG
Organism: Nocardiopsaceae bacterium; assembly: GCA_031254715.1. Classification (GTDB taxonomy): domain Bacteria; phylum Actinomycetota; class Actinomycetes; order Streptosporangiales; family Streptosporangiaceae; genus JAIRTY01. The sequence continues at coordinate 2,463 of JAIRTY010000530.1, forward strand.
CAGCACCGCGTCCACGCTGCCGTCCGGCAGCGGGATCTGCTCGGCGGTGCCCGGCAGCGCCGGGACGTCAGGGACCTGCCGGGCGAGCTGTTCGCGCATGCCGCCGGTCGGTTCGACCGCCGTTACTTCCAGCCCGCGGGCGCGCAGCAGGCGAGTGAGTTTCCCGGTCCCGGCGCCGACGTCCGCCACCCGGCGGCAGCCGGGAGGCAGCACCCAGTCCACCGCTGCCGCCGGGTAGGACGGCCGGCCTCGCTCGTACTCGGCGGCGAAACCGCCGAACGACAGCGCCTGCTGCTGGTCCCGTTCGCCGGCCGTCATGACTGCAAGTCTCGCAGCCGTGCGGCCGGGCTGTCCCGGTACCGCGCGGGCACGGTCCGCGGCACGCCCCGAGCGTGAGGCGTACGCTCGGGCGGTGTCGGGTACGAGCGCGCGGAGCGGAGGGATCGTGGACCTGGCAGCCGACTGGGGCCAGACGCTGCGCACCGAGGCGGCTGGCTACGCGCGAGTGGCGCTGACCAACATCAGGCACGAGTTCCCGTCCGACGTCCACCACACGATGACCGCGCCGGGCGACTTCCCGTTCCGGCCGCGGGCCCGCACCCCGGTCTTCTACGGCAGCTTCGACTGGCACTCGTGCGTGGAGATGCACTGGCTGCTGGTGCGGCTGCTGCGGGCGGTCCCTGACTCGGTGCCGGCGGGGGAGATCCGGGCGGCGCTCGACGCCCAGTTCAGCCCGGTGGCGCTGGCCGCCGAGGCGGAGTTCATCGCCGGCCCGAACGGCCGTGGCCAGCGCCCCTACGGCTGGGGGTGGGCGCTCGCGCTGGCGCAGGAGGCCAGGGGCTGGGATGACCCCGACGCGCAGAAGTGGGCGACGGCGATGGCGCCGCTGGCCGAGGCGCTCACCGGGTGCTTCCTGGAGTGGCTGCCGAAGGCCACCTATCCGGTGCGGTACGGCGTCCATGCCAACAGCGCCTTCGGGCTCTCGCGGGCGCTGCCGCACGCCCAGCGGCTGGCGGCCGACGGGGACTCCAGGCTGCTGACGGCGATCAACGCCAAGGCCCAGGACTGGTTCGGCGGCGACACGCTCTACCCCGGTGGCTGGGAGCCCTCCGGGCACGACTTCCTGTCCCCGGCCCTCACCGAGGCGGAACTGATGTCCTGCCTCCTGCCGGCGGACGAGTTCGCCGACTGGCTGTCGCTGTTCCTGCCCGCGATCGTCAGCGGTGAGCCGTCGTCGCTGTTCGCCCCGGCGGTCGTGTCAGACCCGGCGGACGGGCAGATCGCCCACCTGCACGGGCTCAATGCGAGCCGGGCCTGGGGCTGGCGGCGGATCGCGGAGGTGCTGCCGGACGACGACCCGCGGGCCGGCCTCGCGCTGGCGGCCGCCCGCGAGCATGCCGATGCGGCGCTCCCGCACGTGCTGGGCGACGACTACATGGTCGAGCACTGGCTCGCCTGCTACGCGGTCCTGATGCTCAGCTGAGCCGGTCGGTACCTGGGCGCCGTTGCAGGCGTGAGCCCTTCACCCGTCAGGACGGCCCGAGCGCGTCGGCGAGGAGGGTCTGCATCCGGTCCCTGAGCGGCACCGGGATCTGCTCACGCACCACGTCCCGCAGCAGCGGGTCGCGGTAGCCGACCCAGGCGCCTGACTGCCGGAGCAGCCCGCAGCCGAGTGCCTCGGTGGCGGCCATGGCGGGATCTGCCAGCGGCAGCGCGGCCAGCTCGGACCGGCGGAAGTCCCGCCGGGCCAGGGCGGCCAGCTCCAGGAACCGCCGGGCGGGCGGGCGCAGCCCGCGAACCGCCGACTCCACCGCCTGCGCGAGTCCGTCCCCGGCCGGCCCGCGCTCCCCGGCCGGCCGGGGAGGACCTCCCGGCCCGGGCGGATGCCCCAGCGACCGGGCGGCGGCCACTGCTAGCCGCGGGTTGCCGGCGGCAAGTT
>JAIRTY010000056.1 GCA_031254715.1 Nocardiopsaceae bacterium
GCCGCGGCCTGGTCAATGGAACACGCCCTCGCGCAGCGCCGCGGCCACCGCCCCGGCCCGGTCGGCCACCCCGAGCTTGCGGTAGATGCCGCGGGAGTGGGTCTTGACGGTCTCCTCGCTCACCACCAGCCGGGCCGCGATCGCCCGGTTGGACAGGCCCGCCACCTGCAATGAGAGCACCTCACTCTCGCGCTGGGTGAGCCCGAGGTGGGCGCCGGGCCAGAACTCCCCGCTGTGCAGCCGGGCGGCGGACAGCGCCACCCGGCCGGCCAGCGTCGGGTCGATGAGCACCTCGCCGTCGCAGATGCGGGCCAGGTAGTCCGCCAGCTCGCCGCCGCGGATCCGCTTCAGCAGGAACCCGGCCGCCCCCACGCGCAGCGCCTGGTACAGGTACTGCTCGTCGTCGTAGACGGTGAGGAAGACGACCTTGGTGTCCGGCGACGCTGCCAGCAGTTCCCGGCACAGGTCCAGCCCGGACGCGCCGCGCAGCCTGATGTCGAGCAGCACGGCGTCCGGCTTCAGCTCGGTCACGAGCTGCACCGCCTGCCGTGGCTCGCTGCACTCCCCGACGATGGCGGCCTGGTCGCGGTAGCCCTGGAGCATCGCCTTCAGGCCGTCGATCACCATCTGGTGATCATCGATGATCACCAGCCGCAGCGGCCCGGCGTGGTTACCCTGCATGATCGAACGCTACCCGGGCCTCGAGCAGATGCCACAGCAGCAGCAGTTGCGCGATCGCGAGGGCCTCGCTCCGCCTGCCCGGCGCGTACTGGCCGAGCGATTCCGGGAGGGCCTGGTCATGCTCGAACGAGAGCTGCTCCCAGATGGCCTTCTCCACGATCCGGCTGTCCTCGCGCGGCGCGTAGCCGTGCACGTGCAGCGCGTCCACCGGACGACCGTCGCCGTCGCGCATCAGCTTGAGGTGGACCGTCCGCCGGTCGTCGTCGGTCAGCACGTGAGCCAGCTCGGGGTGGCTGACGGTCGGCCGGAGCAGTATCTCCGCTGACAGCGGCGTGCCCGGCTGATCGGCGCGGCCGGCCACCGGCGCGAACCGGAGGGCGATGTCGGCCCAGGCCCGCTGCGGCCGGATGTAGGCGGCCGACTCCGGTTCCCGGCGTGCCAGCTCGGCCAGCACCTGCTCGCGCGTGTAGCCGCGCTCGGCGCAGTCGCGGCGCAGCTTCCACTCCCGCCGGATGTCCTCGGGCGGATCGAGGTAGACGGTGATGTCGAAGCAGGCCCGGGCCAGCTTGGTGTGCAGCGGCAGCAGGCCCTCGACGATCACGACCTCCCGCGGCTCCACCAGCACCGGCCTGACCAGCTCGCCGGTGGCGTGGTCGTAGACCGGCTTGAGGATCGGCCGCCCCATGGCCAGCAGCTGCAGGTGCTGCTCCATGATGCCGACGTAGTTGCAGTCCGGGTTGAGCACGGTGAACGGGACGTTCTTACGCTCGGCCCGGTCGTAACGGTGGTAGTCGTCCACGCACAGCGCGGTGGCCCGGTCAGCCCCGAGCGCCGCGGCGATGCCGCGGGTGAGCGTGGTCTTCCCGGCCGCGCTGTCGCCGGCGATCGCCAGCATGACCGGCCGCCGCCCCCCGGCCGGCTCATTACGGCGCAGCCGGATGAGCTTGTCGGGCATGGTCAACCCCTCGCCTTCGGACACCGGCCCGCCGCCGTTTCCTGCCACCCTAGGAACCGGCCCGGCCGGCGGCATCCCCCCGCCGGGGAGGACCGGGGGTGAATCGCCGCCGGGTAGGCACGTTCACCCTGGTTCCGCCGCTATCGGGGGATGCGGCGGCCGGGCCGGGGCGGCTAGTACTGGGCCCATGGCAGATCTGGCGGGTACCGCGGCGGCCCTGGTGGCGCCGGGCAAGGGCATCCTGGCCGCGGACGAGAGCATCGGCACCATGTCGGCGCGGCTCACGGCGGCCGGGGCGGCGCCGACCAGGGAGAACCGGCGCGCCTACCGGGAACTGCTGGTCACGGCCCCCTGCCTGGCGAGCGCGATCAGCGGCGTGATCCTGTGCGACGAGACGTTCCGGCAGCGGCTCGGCGACGGGCGCCCGTTCCCGGCCGCGCTCGCCGGGCTTGGGCTGCTCACCGGGATCAAGGTGGACGCGGGCGCCAAGCCGCTGCCCGGCGCCCCCGGCGAGACCGTCACCGAGGGCCTGGACGGGCTGGCGCCGCGGCTGGCCGGGTACGCGGAACTGGGCGCGGCGTTCGCCAAGTGGCGGGCGGTGCTGCGGATCGGCGACGGGCGCCCTTCCCGCGCCGCGGTCCGGGCCAACGCGCAGGCGCTCGGCCGGTACGCGGCCGCCTGCCAGCAGGAGGGCCTGGTCCCGGTGGTGGAGCCCGAGGTGCTGATGGACGGCCCGCACTCGCTGGCGCAGTGCGAGACCGTCACCGCGCTGGTGCTGCTTGAGGTCATGAGCGAGTTGCAGGACTACGGCGCGGACCTGGCCGGGGTGGTGCTGAAGCCGAACATGGCCGTGCCAGGCAGCGGCTGCCCGGAGGCGGCGGCGCCGCACCAGGTGGCCGAGGCGACCATGGCCGCCCTCGGCTGCGTGCCTGCCACCCTGGCCGGAGTCGCGTTCCTGTCCGGCGGGCAGCCGCCGGAGCGGGCCACCCGGCACCTGGCCGCCCTGCAGGGGCTCCCCCATGTCTGGCCGCTGACGTTCTCGTTCGGGCGGGCGCTGGTGGACCCGGCGCTGGCGGCCTGGCGCGGCGACCCGGCCTGCCGGGAGGCGGGGCAGCGGGCGCTGGCCCGCCGGGTCGCGCTGAACGCGGCCGCGCTGACCGGTACCTACCGCGACGACCTGGAACGGGAGCCCGCCCTGGGGTAGCTGGCACTCGCCAGGAACCCGGCCCCGCCCGGCGGCCCTGGGCGCTCAGCCCTTGCGTGCGACGCCGGCCCAGCAGGCCGTGACGCGTGGCGGCTTGATGCCGGGCCGCCACTGGTCGACGGCCACCAGCCCGGGCTCGATCAGGTCCATGCCGTCGAAGAAGCGCTCGACGTCGGCCCGGGGCCGCGCGGCGAACTGCTGGTGAAGCTTCGGGTTGATGCGTTCCCGCAACTCAGCCATCCGCTCCGGGTCGATGTCGGAAGCGGCATGGGAAATGGCGAGGTAGCTGCCGGCGGGCACGGCACTCATGATCCTCGCCACGATGGCGTGCGGGTCGTCACCGTCCTCGATCACGTGCAGGATCAGCAGCAGCAGGACCCCCACCGGCTGGGAGAAGTCCAGCGTGCGGGCCGCCTCTGCCAGGATCAGGCCGGGGTCCCGCAGGTCGGCGTGGACGTAGTCGGTAGCGCCCTCGTGGCCGCCGGTCAGCAGGGCGCGGGCATGGGTGAGCACGACCGGGTCGTGGTCCACGTACACCACCCGGCTGTCCGGGGCCGCCTCCTGCGCGACCTCGTGGGTGCTGCCCGCAGCCGGGATGCCGGTGCCGAT
>JAIRTY010000640.1 GCA_031254715.1 Nocardiopsaceae bacterium
GGTGCAGCGCCAGCCGCTTGCCCGTGGGCAGGTAGTCCGCCAGCGAGGTGACGATGATGTGCTCGACCGCCGTCCCGGTCGCGGCCGCCGCCACCGTCTCGTAGGCCTTCTCGAACACCACCACGGCCTTGGCCCCGGAGTCCATCAGCTGCTGGTGGTGCTCGGCCGCCGTGTACAGCGGGTTGTGCTGGACCACTACCGCGCCCCGGCGCAGGATCCCGTAGAACGAGATCGTCTGCTGCGGCGAGTTCGGCAGGATCATGGCCACCCGGTCGCCCTTATGGATCCCGAGGCCGCGGAGCGCGTCGGCGAACCGGTCCGACAGCTTCGCCAGCCGCCGGTAGCTGATCTTGCGCCCGAAGAAGATCAGCGCCGCCCGCCGGGGATACCGGTCGGCGGCCTGATCGAGCAGGCGAGTCACGGGGACGTTAGGGACATCCACATCCGCCGGCACCCCGGTCGCGTAGAACCGGAGCCACGGCCTCTCGTCGTACGGCGTTGCCATCAGTTGCCCGTTCCGCGTAGACGTGGCGTTCAGTTGGATGCCGGCATGCCCGCTCCCGCATGTGGCGTTACCAAAGAGTAAATCCCGCTGCTCCCGGTTGCAGGTGACTTAGCCGGATCGCCCGATAACTAAGGGTGATATATCGGGCAAACCGGGATCGATGCCACCGAACGGGCCAGAGGCGGGCGGCAACGGCGGGCACCGGGGCGGGTACCGGCAGCGCCGGCAGCGGCGGGCACGGGCGCGCCCGGCGGGTCCGCCCGGCCGCCAGGTTTGCTGCGGTCAGGGCCGCCGCAGCCGCCGTCCAGAGCTACGCTCGGGTCATGCCCAGGTACCTTCCGAGCCCGCCGGTGAACGGCTTCCACGTCGGGCCCGCCTTCATTCACTTCTACGGCCTGATGTACGTCATCGGCATCGCGCTGGCGATTTTCATCACCCAGCGGCGCTGGAAGGCGGCTGGCGGCGACCCGGCGCTCGCCGGCGACGTGGCGCTGTGGGCCGTCCCGGCCGGCATCATCGGCGGGCGGATCTACTTCGACATCACCACCCCGCAGTACATCCCGCATCACTGGTACGGGGTGCTGGCGGTCTGGGACGGGGGCCTTGGCATCTGGGGCGGGATCGCGGCCGGCGCCCTGGTGGGCTGGTGGCGCGTCCGCCGGCACGGCGCCAACGGCGCGCTGTTCGCCGACGCGGTGGCGCCCGCGCTGCTGGTCGCGCAGGCCGTGGGGCGGGTCGGCAACTACTTCAACCAGGAGCTCTACGGCGGGCCCAGCAAGCTGCCGTGGGCGCTGGAGATCTCGCCGGTGCACCGGATGGCGGGGTACGGGCAGTACGGCACGTTCCAGCCCACCTTCCTGTACGAGCTGATCTTCAACCTGCTGCTGGCCGCGGTCCTGGTGTGGCTGGGCCACCACCGCAGTTTCAAGCCGCCGGGCCTGTTCGCGCTGTACGTGACCGGCTACTCGGCCTACCGGCTGTTCGAGGAGTCACTGCGGATCGACCCGTCCGAGCACTTCCTCGGGCTGCGGCTGAACATGTACGTGGCGGCCGTCCTGACGCTGGTGGGCCTGGCGTGGTTCTGGTTCACGCAGCGGCCCGGCCGGGCGGTACCGACGGAGGCACAGCCAGGGACCGGTAAGGGCCGCCCGGCCGCCGGGGCGGAGCCCGGCCCGGCCGGTTCCGCCGCCGCCGGCGGCCCTGCGGACGGCGGGGCTAGGGACCCGGCCAGCCCGGAGGGGCCGCAGGCCGGCGCGCCCGAGACGGCCGCGAACAAGGGCCCGGCGCACGGCACCTGAGCGGGTTCCCGGCAGCCGCGGCACCCCGGCCGCCGTCGCGTCCCGGCCGCACTGCGGGTTCCCGGCAGCCACCCCGCTCCGCCCGCCACCCAGGCCACCAGCCCGGTCCCCGCTAACCGCGCCCGCCGAGGTCTCATTATCCGGACAGCTACGATTCGGAATGTGAACGACGAGCCGGGCACGCGGCGGTGGCTGGTGCTGGCGGCCGGCACGGTGGCGCTGACCGCCGGCTGCTCCTTCCAGTACGGGCTGGCATACCTGATCCCGGCGCTGCGGGCGCAGGGGCTGTCGCTGCAGCAGGCCGGGGTGCTGGTGGCATGCCCCACCGGCGGGCTGCTGCTCACCCTGGTGGCCTGGGGAGCGGCCGCCGACCGGTGGGGCGAGCGGCTGATGCTGGCGGGCGGCCTTGGCCTGGCCGGGCTGGTACTGGCGGCGGCGACCCAGGTCAGCGGCGCGGTGGCGCTGGGCGCGTGCCTGGCGGTGGCGGGCGCGGCCGGCGGGTCGGTGTTCGCCGCCAGCGGCCGGCTCATCCTGGGCTGGTTCGCCGCCAGGCAGCGCGGGCTGGCGATGGGAATCCGGCAGGCCGCGCAGCCGCTGGGGGTGGCGATCGCCGCACTGTCACTACCCTCGATCGGCCGCGCCGGGACCGGCGCCGCGCTGACCTTCCTGGCCGCGTTCTGCCTGGCGGCCGCCGTGCTGGTGGCGGTGGTGGTGCGGGATCCGGCCCGGCCGCCGCGGGCGGCCGCCCGGTCCGCCGGATCGCCGTACAGTGCCCCGCTGCTGTGGCGCATCCACGCCGCGAGCGCGCTGCTGGTGGTGCCCCAGTTCGCGGTGACCACGTTCGCGCTGGTGTTCCTGGTGGACACGCGCGGCTGGCAGGCCCCGGCGGCCGGGTCGCTGCTGGCCGGGGAGACGGCGGGCGGCGCGGCCGCCCGGCTGCTAGCCGGGCACTGGTCTGACCGCTGGGGCAGCCGGATGCGCCCGATGCGGCTGCTGGCGCTGGCGACCGCCGTCGTGATGGCGGCGCTGGCGGCCGGGGCACTGGCCCGCTCGCCGCTGGCGGTGGCGGTGCTGCTGGCCGCGGCGGTGCTGGCGGTCAGCACGAACGGGCTCGCGTTCACGGCGGTCGCCGAGCACGCGGGCCCGGCCTGGGCCGGGCGCGCCCTCGGCATCCAGAACACCGGCCAGAACCTGCTGGCGTTCGCGACCCCGCCGGTGGTGGCGGCGGTCATCGGGGCGGCCGGGTACCCGGCGGCGTTCGCCGCGGTGGCGGTGCTGCCGCTGGCCGCCGTCGCGCTGGTGCCGGTGGCGGGGGAGCGGCGGGCGGCCGCGGCGGGCCCGGGTCAGCCCGGGGCGGCGGAGGCGGCGGTTCCGTCCGGGCCGGCCAGCGATCGCGCCTGAGCGAGCCATGCTTCCGGGCCCGCCGCCGGCAGGCTGCCGCGCAACGGCGCCCAGTAATCCGGGTCCGGGACGGCCTCGGCCGTCAGCCGGGCGCCGTCCCGCCAGGCGGCGCCGAACGACAGCCGCCACGAGTGCAGCAGCGCCCGCGGCGCTGCGCCGGTCCCGGCATCCGTCTCGCCCGCCCGCCCGGCGGCCCCGGTCTTTGCAGCACCGGTTTTTGCAGCACCGAACAGCGGGTCACCCTCGACCGGATGGCCGATCCAGGCCAGGTGCACCCGGATCTGGTGACGCCGGCCGCTCACCGGCCACACCACCAGCAGCGCCCGGCTGTCGTCCTGCCACAGCCGCGCGAACGTGGTCACCGACGGGTAGCTGCGCACGTGGCCGAAGACGGCGTCCGCTGGCACGCTCCAGGACCCGGCCGTGCCGCTGCCCCCGGCCTCACCGGCATCACCGGCATCACTGGCAACGATGCTGGCGCGCGGGGCCGCGACCCGGACCCGGTTCTTACGGCCGGTGCTGAGCGGCAGGTCGATGGTGCCCCGGGCGGGCAGCCCGCCCGCACTGACGATGGCGAGGTAAGCCCTGCCAGCTGTCCGGCGGGCGAACTGCCGGGTGAGATCCCCGTGCCAGCGCAGGTCCCTGGCCAGCAGCACCGCCCCGGACACCGGCTTGTCGATGCGGTGCACAGGGAACAGCTGCTCCCCGGCGGCCGCCGCCAGCCGGACCAGGTCGGTCCCGTGCCGCTCGCCCATGACGGAGATCCCGGGCGGCTTGCTGATCACCAGCACCGCCTCGTCCGCCATCACCACGCGGCCGGCCCGCAGCTGGGCCCAGTCGGTCACCTGGCAGCCTTCCCGTTCCCTCGTCATCCCGGCCCCGGACGTGCCGCTGCCTGCCCGGTGCCGGTCACCAGCTTCCCGCGTCACCCTAAGCCGGGCACAATCGGCGGTGCGGGCAGGCAACGGGCAGGTGTGCGATGCGGAACTTTACCCCTGAGCAGGCAGGGCCGGGCGGGGCGCCGGTAGTGTCGGCCGACCCGTTCAGCGACGAGTTCCTGGCCGATCCGTTCCCCGGGCACGCCGGGCTGCGGGAGGCCGGGCCGGTGGTCTGGCTGGAGCGCTACGGGGTCTGGGGCATGGCCAGGCACGCCGAGGTGCAGGCGGCGCTGCGCGACCACGAGACCTTCTGCTCGTCGTCCGGGGTGGGGCTGAGCGACTTCCGCAAGGAGAAGCCGTGGCGGCCGCCCAGCCTGCTGCTGGAGGCCGACCCGCCGGAGCACTCGCGGGCGCGCCGGGCGGTGGCCAGGGCGCTGTCCCCCGGCACCGTGCGCAACCTGCGCGCGGGCTTCGCCGCCGAAGCGGACCGGCTGGTCACCGAGCTGCTGGCGGGGGGCACCGTGGACGGCGTGACCGGCATCGCTGAGGAGTACCCGCTGCGGGTGTTCCCGCCCGCGGCCGGGCTGACCGGCGACTGCCGCGAGCAGCTGCTGGCCTACGGGGACATGGCGTTCAACGCCTTCGGCCCGCGCAACCACCTGCTGGCGCGGTCGACGGCGCGGATGGAAGGGGTGGTGCCCTGGATCGCCGCCCACTGCACCAGGCAGGCGCTGGCGCCGGGCGGGTTCGGCGCCCGCATCTACGACAGCGCGGACGAGGGGTCGATCACCGAGGATGAAGCCGGGCTGCTGGTGCGCTCGCTGCTCACGGCCGGGGTGGATACCACCGTGGTCACCCTCGGCTGCGCGCTGGACTGCCTGGCCCGTGACCCGGGCCAGTGGCAGCTGCTGCGCGATGACCCGTCGCTCGCTGGCGCCGCGTTCGAGGAGACGCTCAGGTACGCGTCCCCGGTGCAGACGTTCTTCCGCACCACCACCCGGCCGGTGGCGGCGGGCGGCATCACCCTCGGCGCGGGGGAGAAGGTGCTGCTGTTCCTGGCGGCGGCGAACCGCGACCCGCGCCGGTGGGAGGACCCGGACCGGTTCGACATCCGGCGGCGGGCGGTCGGCCATGTCGGATTCGGCTACGGGATCCACGCCTGCATCGGGGCGGCACTGTCGCGGGTGGAGGGCGAGGAACTGCTGGCGGCGCTCGCCCGGCGGGTGGCGACGCTGGCGCCCGCCGGGGAGCCGGTGCGCCGGCTCAACAACACCCTGAGCGGGTTCGCTTCGCTGCCCCTGGTCCTCACCCCGGCGCGGTAGCGCCCGGCTGCAGCGCCGGAGCCTGCCAGCCGAGCCTGTCAGCGGCGATGATGGCCGATCCCCTGGCCCCGGCCATGTCCAGGTCCGGCACCAGGGCGAACGTCGCCAGCGGGCGCTGCTCGTCGAGCAGGTCGGTGTGCTCGCGGACGGTGGTGAGGAACCAGTCGCGGAAGCTGGGCGCCGCCTCGACCACGCCGCCGCCGAGGAAGTACGCGTGCGGGTCGGTGAGGCTGGCCGCCACCGTGAAGAGCCTGCCGAGCGCCATCGCCTGCTGCCGGAAGATCTGCAGCGACAGCTCGTCGCCGGCGCTGGCCAGCTCCCGCACCATCAGCGCCGCCTTGTGCGGCGAGCTGGCCTGGTGCAGCGGGTGGCCGGGGTAACGCTCCAGCCAGTAGGGCAGCAGGTTCTTCTCGATCCCGGTCACCGACGCGATGCTCTCGCCGTCGCCGGACAGCCCGCAGTTGCAGCGGGGCATCGGCTGCCCGTCCGCCAGCAGCCCGTCGACCGGGATCCGCAGGTGCCCGAACTCCCCGGCCATCCCGGCGGCGCCGCTGACCACCCGCCCCCGCTCGACCACCCCGCCGCCGAGGCCGGTCCCGACGATCAGCGCGACCGACGACCGCTGCCCCGCCGCCGGCCCGAAGTGGGCGTGGTGCGCGTACAGCGCCGCCGCGTTCGCGTCGTTGGCGTAGCTGACCGGCAGGCCGAGCCGCGCCTCGAGGGCGCCCCGGACGTCAAAGCCGCGCCAGCGCGGATCGATGAGGTTCACCCCGCCCCGGACCGAGATCACCCCGCCCGCGCTGGCGGGCCCCGGCGTGTCCAGGCCCACCGCCCGCACCGCGGACGGCGGCACCCCGGTCAGCGCGAGCACGTTCGCCAGCGCCGCGGCAAGCGCGCCGATTCCGGCCCCGGGTCCGCCCGCGACCTGGCTCGGCGTCTCGACCAGCCGGTCCACAAGGAACCGCCCGGCCGAGTCCAGCAACGTCGCGTTGATGGCCGTGCCGCCGCTGTCGAGGCCGGCCACCACCTCCCGGTTCTCATCCCGCATGCCCGCCTCCTCGGTGCCACCAGCAGCGTACGGGGCCGCCGTGACGCCGGAAACGCCTGCTGGCCAGGGATGAGAGAGACTTTCAGGAACGGCTGGCTACCTGGTCCACGCCCTGGTGCCGCGGGACGCCGACAGCAGCGCGGCCACCGCCATGAACCCCATCGACGCGTAGAACGCCGCGTGCAGCCCGCTGGTGAACGCGGCCGCGAGGGTGCCGTGCAGGGTGGCGGAGCCGACGAAGATCGCGAAAGCGAGGCCGCGCGAGATCGACCGGGACGCGATGAGGATGGCGACCGCGAACGAGAACACCATCCCGATGTTCGAGAACGTCCGCAGCATCCCGGAGGAGATGCCGAACACCTCCGGCGGCGACGCCTTCATCACCGCGGCGCTGTTGGCGGGGAAGAACATGCTCGCGCCCAGGCCGTTGACCAGGCTGGCCACCACCACCAGCCACAGCCCCGAGGTGATCGTGAGCTGCGCGTAGATGACCAGCGCGGCCACCTCGATGGCCAGGCCGATGGTGGCCGGGATCACCGCGCCCACCCGGTCGGCCAGCCGGCCGGCCAGCGGGCCGACCGCCGAGCCGACCACGTAGCCGGGCACCAGCAGCAGCGAGGCGTGCAGCGGGGTCAGGCCGCGCGGCCCCTGCAGGTACATGATCACCAGGAACAGCACCGCGAAGTTGGCCAGCGCCTGGAAGAACGACGCGAGCAGGGACGGTGCCAGCACCGGCGCCCGCAGCAGCGACAGCCGCAGCATCGGCTCGGCCTGCCGCTGCTCGGCCACGACGAAGGCGGCGAGGAACGCCAGGCCGCCGAGCAGGAACCCGGCGGTGACGCCGTCCAGCGCGGTGGTGGCCAGCCGGGTGATCGCCCACAGCACGCCGAACAGCCCGAGGCCCAGCGTGACCATGCCGGCGATGTCGAACCGGTGCTGCCGCCGCGTCCCGCGCTCGTGCAGCACCCGGAGCGCGAGCAGCAGCGCCGCCACCCCGAT